>NZ_JAXDSU010000088.1:0-3791 GCF_034090325.1 Anaerococcus porci | reverse complement strand
CATAGAACAAATTTGGAAACAAATAAGGTCAATGGGATTTAGAAATGAGTTTTTTCATTCATTAACAGATGTTGTAAATAGATTATGTGAAACTATAAATCACCTTACTAAAGAAATGGTTAAAAGTATAACTCATAGAGACTGGATACAATATATGGAGTTAAATAGGTATTAGTATAAGGTTTATATTAGGGATTGGGCGGATGAAGAGGATTTGAAGGAGGTTGAGGGGTGGATTGAGGAGAAAAGAAAAAAATTATAAAAGTTTGGATAAAAAAGGTTTTTTGTGGTATATTTTTTGTATAATTAGAAGTGTATATTTTTTTAAGGCAAGTTTTAGGACTTGTCTTTTTTTATGCTTATTTTGAAAAGAGGTGATGTACTTTGAAGGGGTTGACAATTAAACAGAAGAAGTTTGCGGATGAGTATATCATTTCTGGAAATGCTACTCAATCTGCAATTAAGGCTGGTTATTCTGAAAAGACGGCTGGTCAAACTGGTGCTGAAAACCTTAAAAAAACCTTATATTTTTGAGTATATTAAAAAGAGAATGGATGAGATGAGGCTAAGGTTATTGTAGATTTAAATGATGCTTTAAAGCTTACGAGTTCTATTAAAGTCAATCACGAAGATGACACATACCTAGAAAAAATTAAAAATCTATCAGATTTTAATAACATAGAAGATTAAGAATACGAACTTGCAAAAGATATGTCAATCTATGGAATAGGCTATGAAATGCTGTATCTTGATGAAGATGCGATTGAAAATATTTTGCATGTTAGTCCTTTGGAATCTTTTGTTATTAGGGATAATTCTATTAGGAAAAAAATTAGGTATGGGGTGCATTATTACAAAGACCAAGATGGAATTTTAAAGGGGACTTTTTCGGATAATGAAAGGATTTATTATTTTGAAGAGGGAGAGGACGGACTTTATATTTCTGAGGAATATCCTCATTATTTTGGCTTTTGTCCTATTATTGAATATAGGGAAAATGAAGAGTGTCAGTCGGCTTTTGAGTCGGTTTATACTCTTATTAATCAAATTGATAAGGTTGTTAGTGAAAAGGCTAATGATGTTGATTATTTTGCTGACGCTTATTTAAAGGTTATTGGTGTAGAGCTAAATGAAGAACAGGTTAGGTTTTTGAAAGATAACAGAATATGGAACTTATATAAAACTACAAATGAGGCTGACGGTTCTGTACCTGATGTTAATTTTTTACAAAAGCCTGACGCTGACCAAACTCAAGAAAATTTGCTTGATAGGCTTGAAGAAAAGATTTATCAACTTTCTATGGTTCCGAATTTATCAGATGAGAATTTTGGTACATCATCTGGTATTGCTCTTTCTTATAAATTACAGGGCTTGGACAATCTTTGTAAATCTAAAGAGCGTAAGTTTACTGCTGGTTTAAATACTAGATATAAACTACTTTGTAATTTACCAAATTGGCATGATAAGGAAGCTTATAAGGGGATTACTTATCAATTTACTAGAAATGCTCCTAAAAATGTTTTGGAGGAGGCTCAGGTGGTTAATAGCTTGAATGGTCTAGTAAGTAAAGAAACTGCCTTATCTTATTTGTCTATTGTTGATAATGTAAAAGAAGAAATAGAGAAGATGAAAGAAGAAGATGAATTTGATACAGATATAGCACAAGACCATAGCGACGATTGGAGTATGGAAGATGTCAACGAGCAAGGAATATTGGAGAAGGCGAGAGTACCAAAATCTTCTAAAGTCCAAGAATAGAGATGAGAAGTTTGTAAAAGTGCGAATAGCCTATATTTATAATGAACTTTTAAGAAATATAAATAAAGAAATACAAGGTCAAATTATACGATTTTCTGATAGTCAAGGGATATCTATAAATGAGGCTAGAAAAAGAATTGAAAAGGCTGATGTTGAAGATTATAAGTATCTTGCAAAAACTTATGTAAAAGATAAAGATTTTAGTCCAAAGGCAAGTCGTGAATTGAAGCTTTATAATATTACAATGAGATTAAATAGGCTTGAAATGCTTAATCAAATGTTAAGGCTTCATATTATTGGGACTGGTTCAAAGGTTGAAAATGAACTACAAGACCATTTAATAAAAGGATCTATTGATGAGTATAAACGCCAAGCAAGTATTTTGGGACTTAATATAGACCAGACAGGAATTGAAAGAAGGGCAAGATTTATTGTAAGTCAAGATTATCATAACGCCCATTTTTCTGATAGGGTTTGGCGAGATACGAGGGAATTATCAAGAAGAATTGAAAGAAATATTGAATCAGTTGTAATTCAAGGTAAAAACCCCAGAGAGTTTGCTAGAAAATTAAGAGATTTAGTTAGTAAGGATATTAAAAATATCACAAGTGCTACTGAAAGATTGGCTTTTACTGAATCTGGCAGGGTATGGATTCAAACTCAAATTGCAGCTTATAAAGACGGTGGATATGAGTATCTAGAAGTAATGACTGAGCCTACAGCTTGTAGGCATTGTAGTCCTCACGACGGGGATATTGTGAAGATATCAGAGGCAGTGGAGGGGGATAATATTCCACTTTAGCATCCAAGGTGTAGATGTACGACTGTGGCTTATTTTGATGATAAAAACACTGATAAAAGTTATAATTTAGAGGATATGGGGTATAATTATAATGAGAATGATGAAGTTTTTTATACTGAAGATTTTACAATTCACTATAATAAAATTTATAAGTATCTTCTAAAAAAAGGAACAGATCACTATCAAGAATTTAAAAGCGTTGGGTTTAAAGAAGAAAATTCTTATAAATTATTAGATCAGTTGTACGAAGGTTATAAAAATGAAAAAAAAGTTTATGATAGAAAAAATGACTACACTTTTAAAAACTTTAGAATTGATATGCAACTAGGAATTAATAAAAAAAGAAACTTTAGAACAGCGTGGAGCATTGATAGGAAGGGGGATAAGCCTAGATTTGTTATGGCTTACAGATATGAAAAAAAGAATAAATGAATTTGATACTGTAAAAATTATTAATAAAAATGTAATTGGCACAGCTGTAGATATAACTAATATTAATGGTAGAGATATTTATCTAATAGAAGATAAAGAAAAAACTTTTCACGAGTCAGGCGAATGGGAATATAAAATACATCAGTGTTTAGAAGATGATCTTGAATTGGTAAAGAGAGCTGATTAATATGTCAAAAGATGATTATTTTGTAATTGTATACCAAGTTTTAAAATACCTATATGAGTGTTTAAAAGACGGTAAAACTCCCGATCAAGAACAATTTGAAAATATGAACTTAAGACTAAATAAAGACTATTGGTATTACATCATTGAAAACTTATCTAAACAAGGATTTGTCGAAGGGGTTTATATCAAAAAAACTAAAGATGGTAAAATCATATACTATAATGAAATACAAATAACACCTAAAGGTATAGAGTACTTATTTGATAATAATTTAATGGCAAAAGCTAAGGAATCACTAAAAGGATTGGTTGATGCTGTAGTTTTGTTTGTATAAACGAACACATTCGAGTTAGAATGTGTTTTTTATACTAATACCTATTTAACTCCATATATTGTATCCAATCTCTATGAGTTATACTTTTAACCATTTTGGCATCCTAGGTGTAGGTGTACTACTGTTGCTTATTTTGCTGATAAAATTGACTTGGGCAAATTTGGAAATGTAGTTGATGTTGATGATTTAGATGTTGATTGGGATTTATCATCAATTCATGCATTTGAAAAAATGGAATCTAGGAATATTAGTAAAACATTAGTTGAAGATATTATTAA
>NZ_JAXDSU010000017.1:0-22721 GCF_034090325.1 Anaerococcus porci | reverse complement strand
AATAGTAATTACAGATACAATTCAATTGCCAGAAGAAAAAAAGATAGATAAAATAAAAATCATGTCTATAGCACCACTGCTTGCTGAAGCAATAAAAAGAATAAATAGTTATGAATCTATAAGTGGTTTATTCGAGGATGCTAAGTAAAATGTATTATATCGTAGGGTTAGGAAATCCTGGTTTAAAATATGAAAATACAAGACACAATGTTGGCTTTTTAACAATAGATTATCTAGCAAGAAAGTACAATATTGACGTACGAAAAATAAAATTTAAGTCTTTAATTGGTCAGGGAGTAATTTCTGACCAAAAAGTCATGCTTATAAAACCTCAAACTTATATGAACAATTCAGGAGAAGCCTTAAGAGAAATATATAATTATTTTGATTTTAAACATGATAAGTTAATTGTTATCTTTGATGATATAGATATAGATTTTGGTAGTATTAGAATAAGAAAAAAGGGCTCTGCTGGGACCCATAATGGCATGAAATCTATAATCTACAACCTTGAATTTGATGACTTTCCAAGAATTAAATTAGCAGTAGGCAAGAAACCTGAATATATGGATCTTGCAAATTTTGTATTAAGTGGATTTTCTAAAGATGAAGCAAAAATAATAGAAGATGAAATTAAGTTTACTAGTAATGCAATAAGTATGATATTAACTGAAGGAATCGATAAGGCTATGAGTTTATTTAATTCAAAAAGGTTGATAGAAAATAATGAATAGTATTACTAATCAACTATCATCTATCGAAAAAATATCAAAAATATTAAATAATTATAAGGATTTATCCCCAATATTTTTACACGGTATTACCAGAGAGCTTTTATCACATTTATCTCTAACTTTCTTTCAAATTCTTAATAAGAATATAATAGTAATATGTGAAAATGAAAAAAAAGCAATGGAATTTGCACAAGAAGTAAATTTCTTAGAAGAAAATGAGTGTCTATATTTTCCTTCTACCGAAGTTAATTTTTACAATATTAAAAGTCTTGAAAGATCAGATGAAATTAAAAGGCTAGAGCTCTTAAACTGCTTATCAAAAGGTAAAAAATGTATTATAGCTACAACACTTGAAGCCTTATCCAATAAACTTACTCCTTTAGAGATTTATAAAGATAAATCTTTCATGATTGATTTTAATTCAAAAATAGATATAAACGATTTAAAGAAAAAATTTCTCAATCTAAATTATGAATATAATAAATTGGTAGAATCTAAAGGAAATTTTTCGATAAGGGGGTCTATAATAGACTTTTGGCCTATAGAATATGATAATCCTGTAAGATTAGAGCTCTTTGATAATGAAGTAGATTCTATAAGATTTTTTGACAGTAACACTCAGCGTTCATTGGGAAATATAGAAAGTGTTGAAATAAGACCTACAAAAGAATTAATCTATGACAAAGAAGACTATAAAAAAGTAATTCTTAATATAGAAGAGCAATTGGATAAGTTAAATAATACTAATGATTTTATAAAGCTTAAAGATAAATATAGACAAATCATTTCATATATTAAGGATAGTCTATATATAGCTAATGATGATTTGATTACTTATTTTAGAGATGAAAATTATGAAAGTATTTTTGATTATATTAATGATGAGCCAATCATTATATTTGACGATTTAAATAGGGTTGAAGATGAATATAAAGATAGAAGGGATAAATTTTCATTAGATTTAGGTTTACAAATAGAAAATGAAGAAGTATTTTCATCTTTTTCTAATATAAAAATACCTATCAAAGATGTGTTTATAAATATCAAATCTTTTCCTATAATAAATGCATCTAGTTTGTTGAAAAATACGTCAAATATTAAAGCAAAAAAAATTATAGAATTAAGAACTATAGAACAAGAAAACTTTAATAATGATATAGATTCTTTTATAGCAAATATTAAAAACTTAATATATAAAGATGAAAAGATTCTAATATTAGGTGCAACCAAAAAGACTCAAGAAAATTTAGCAGACCTTTTTATAAAAAATGGTATTAATAATTTTACCTATGATTTTTATAGTAATTTTGAAAATAATAATATAATAATTACTGACAGAAATACATCTAGAGGTTATATAATAATTGACTCAGCAATAAATGTATATAGTTATAGGGATATTTTTGGTAAGGATAAAAAAAGAAAGAAAAAGAAAAAAAAATCAAAGATTTTAAATGCTAATGATATCCTAAACTATTCTGATATTGAAGTTGGTGATTATGTAGTACACGAAAATAATGGTATTGGTATATATAAAGGTTTATCCCAAATAGAAGTCAATAATATAAAAAAAGATTATTTCCTTATTGAATATATGGGAAAAGACAAGGTCTTTGTGCCAGTAGATCAAATGGACTTAGTTAGTAAGTATATTGGTAATAAGGGTGATAAACCTAAATTATCATCTCTAGGCTCAAATCAGTGGAAAAAAGCAAAACAAAAAGCAAAAAAAGCTGTAGATGAAATAGCTGAAGACTTAGTAGAATTATATGCTAAAAGATCAAAATTAAAGGGTCATGCCTTTAGTAAGGATACAGCTTGGCAAAAAGAGTTTGAAGATTCATTTATATATGAAGAAACTGAAAGTCAGTTAAGAGCCATAAATGAAATAAAAAAAGACATGGAAAAGGATAAACCCATGGACAGACTCTTATGCGGTGATGTTGGTTATGGAAAAACTGAGGTTGCTCTAAGAGCAGCATTTAAAGCTATAATGGATGGATATCAAGTTTGCTTTCTAGTTCCAACTACAATTCTTGCAAGACAGCATTATGAAACTATGCTTGAAAGGTTTAAAGATTTTCCAATTGATTGTAGGATGCTTTCAAGATTTGTTTCAAAAAAAGACCAAGATAATACCATTAAAAACTTAAAATCAGGAAAAGTTGATATAATAATTGGAACCCATAGACTTTTATCATCAGATATTGTATTTAAAAACTTAGGATTACTAATTATAGATGAAGAGCAAAGATTTGGTGTAAGACATAAAGATAAAATGAAAAAATTAAAAGAAAATCTCGATGTTCTTACATTATCAGCAACTCCAATTCCTAGAACTTTACAAATGTCTTTAACTGGAATAAGAGATATGTCAACCTTAGATGAGCCGCCAGAAAGAAGAATGCCAGTAAATACTTATGTAATAGAATATGATTTTATAATAATAAAAAGAGCAATAGAAAAAGAATTAGATAGGAATGGTCAAGTATATTTTGTTTATAATAGGGTTGGAAATATAGAAAAAATTTATAATCATCTTAAACAATTAGTTCCTGATGCAAATATAGCCATTGCTCATGGTCAAATGACTCCAAAAAGTTTAGAAAAGGTGATGGAAGACTTTATAAAGGGTGAAATTGATATATTACTTTCTACAACAATCATTGAAACTGGAATGGATATACAAAATGTAAACACAATTATAGTTTATGATTCTGACATGATGGGGTTGAGTCAACTTTATCAATTAAAGGGCCGCATCGGTAGGTCCTCTAGATCCTCATATGCATATTTTACTTATAAAAAAGGTAAAGTTTTAACAGAAATAGGAGAAAAAAGACTGAAATCAATTAAGGATTTTTCAGATTTTGGATCTGGCTATAAAATTGCTATGAGAGATTTAGAGCTAAGAGGAGCAGGTAATATTTTAGGTGAAAGTCAGAGCGGACAAGTAGAAGCTATTGGGTATGACTTATATGTTAAATTTTTACAACAAGCTATTAATAAGGCAAGTGGTAAAGAGATTAAAGATTATAAATTTAATAATGTATATATTGATATAAAAATTGATGCATATATACCTGAAACATATATAGAGGATTCTGGTCAAAAAATTGAAATGTATACTAGAATTTCTAAGATTGATAATCTAGAAGATTATAGCCTAATTGTAGAAGACTTAATAGATAGATATGGAGATGTGCCAATTATGGTGGATAATATAATGTATGTATCTTTAATAAAGTCTTTAGCTGATAGATTAGGTTTTGATGAAATTAGAGAAGTTAAAGATCAGATTAAAATATCATATAGTGATAGAAATAAATTTACATTTAAAGAACTCTCACAAATTAATGAAAAATATAAAAGTAAACTATCATTAGACTTATCTCATAATCCATCATTTAATATACCAAACACAAGTACCAAGTTATTAGACTGCTATGAACTTTTAAAATTAATAAAAGAAATTAAGGAGACAGAATGAATAAAAAAATATTAGCTTTAGTATTAGCTACAGGATTTGTATTAGGGGCTTGTTCAAATAATAATACAAATAACAATGCCTCAAGCAACAAAAAAGAGACAACTGCTACAGAAAGTTCTAATCAAGAAAAAGATAAAACTAATAAAGATGTAAAATTAGAAGATGATGCTGTTGCAATGGTAGCGAATGAAAAAATTCCTAAAGATGCATATAAAGATGAAATGAGTTTTTATTCTGCAATGCTTGCAAGCCAACAACAATTAAAATCTTCAATTGTAAATATGATGATTCAAGATAAACTTATATCGAATGATATGAAAAAAAACAATGTTAAAGTTGATGATAAGGAAGTAAACGAAAAATTTCTTAAATACATCCAACAATTTGGAGGAGAAGAAAAATTCGATAAGATGCTTGATGATTATAATATGAGCAGTGACAAATTTAAAGAAACCATCAAAAAAGACCAAATTTATCAAAAACATAGAGCATGGTTTGAAGAAAATAATCCTGTTTCGGATGATGAAATAAAAAAATATTTTGATGAAAATAAAGATAACCTAATTCAAGTTAAAGCCAGTCATATTTTAGTTGAAGATGAAGCTACAGCCAAAGAATTAAAAGAAAAATTAGATAAGGGTGAAGATTTTGCAAAACTAGCTAAGGAATATTCTAAAGATACTGCTAATGCAGCCAAGGGCGGTGACTTAGGCTACTTTAACAAGTCTCAAATGGCTAAAGAATTCTCAGACAAGGCTTTTTCTATGAACAAAGGTGAAATATCCGATCCAGTAAAGACATCTTATGGCTATCATATTATAAAAGTTGAAGACAAGAAAGATAGTGCTGAGGACTTAAAAGAAGATATTTCTAAAGCACTTAATGATAAAAAATATTCTGAATATCTAACTAAATTATTTAATGATGCAAAAGTTGTAACAGAAGATGGACCTCAAACAAAAAACTCTGAGACAGATATAAAGCAAAAAAATAATGATAGTTCAAACAAAGAAAACAAAGAAAATTCTAATAGCAATAATTAGTCTTCTTTCTTTTTTAATTACATCTTGTTCGACAAATAATATAGACAAAAATAACTGTGTAGCAATAGTTGATGATAAACCAATATTTAAAGAAAAGTTTGAAAAAGAACTTAGCTTTTATCAAAAATTTTATATAAAAAAATATGGGGAATCATACCTTGATGATAAAAATAAGAATGGAGATTCTAATTTTAAAAAGTTAGAGTCTGAACTTCTTGATTCATTAATAAAAGATCAGATATTTTTAAATGATTTAGATAGAAATAATATTAAAGTTAGTAAGAATGATTCTCAAAATTTATTAAAAGAACTATCTGATAAAATAGGTGATGAAGCATCTCTTTTGGCAAATATTGAAGCCTTTGGTTCTGATCAAAGTGAAATTAACGAGATTTTATTTAATGATTCAATCAGGAAAAAACATTGGGAATTCTTTGTGAATAATAATAAGATTAAAGATAAGGATGTAAGAGAATTTTATAAAAATAATAAAAAATTACAGAAAATGTATAAATATGATGTTCTTATTTTTGATGATAAATTAGAAGCTCAGAAAGTTAAAGAACAAATTAATAATAGTAATGATTTTAGGAAATTTTTAGAATCTGATATTAGAAATTATGAAATATTTAGGTCTGATTTTGTATATAATGATGATAAACTTCTATCTTTAGCAAATATTTATGAAAAAGATAAAGTTAGTAAAATCTTCGAGAATGAGGATTCATACTTTATACTAATGGTAAATTCATTAAATACAAAAGAAAATGATTTATTAGTTAGAGCTAAGGAAATTTATTTAAAAAATGAGTATGATAAATATATAAAAAATCTAATAAAAAACTCAAATATCAATCTTTTTATTAGATAAATGCTTGAAAAATATTATATATTTATGTATAATCTAACTTAGAGTTAAGCAGAATAAGATTAAGATTGATTTATAAGGAGGAAATATGAATAAATCAGAATTATTAGTTAATATTTCAGAAAAAAGTGGACTTAAAAAAGTTGAAGCAGAAAGAGCTTTAAATGCTTTTATCGAAACTGTAACAGAAGCTTTAGCAAAAGAAGAAAAAGTACAATTAGTTGGATTTGGAACTTTTGAAACAAGGGATAGAAAAGCTAGGGAAGGTAGAAATCCTAGAAAACCAGATGAAGTTATAAAAATTCCAGCTTCTAAAGCTCCAGTATTTAAAGCAGGAAAAACACTTAAAGAAGCAGTTAATAAATAAATAAATAATTCAAAACTACTAGCTATATGTTAGTTTGCACAAAAGTGCATAAGACATGAATACAGGCACGCCCCTATTGGGGCTGTCGAGTATTCTAAATATAAAATACTATATCAACTATTATCTAACCTCAAAATCCGAAAAATAGATTGAGGTTTTTTTATGCCAAAATATTTTTAAGGCTCTTGTCGAATCGTGTTGATAGATAAAAATAAACACAATTATTTACCAGGAAGTAGAACATACTACTTACCTGGTTTTTAATTTCTTAAAACTAAATTTCTAATAATAAAAATTTTAGTCCTAAAATTAACAAATACTCTAAAAGTAAAAATAATGCTTTTAATAGTCTTGATAAATTGTTAATCTCTTTAATCACTATATTAGAGTATTTATATAATTGATTTAGTTTAATTATCTTAATCTTTTTTATTGTATTCTTTTATATAAATCTTTTGGCTTGTCGCTTAAATCTACAGTTATAGTATTAAAATTTTCATAATATACCATACCAAGCTTAGAACCCTTGGCCTTATTTACATTCTTTTTTTCAGTGTAGTCTACATCCACTTTTAATGAATTAGAAAGAGAAGAATTACTAGCAGCAAGATAGGATGCAGATATTAAATCATTTTCATTAAAATTATCTGTCTTTAAAATAACATGACTTCCAGGTGCATTTCTAACATGGAAAAAGTAATCATGTTTTCCAGCTAATTTTAAAGTAATATAATCATTTTGCCTAGAATTTTTACCCACATATATATGACTATTATTTATAGTTATATAATGTTTAGGTTTTGACTTTTCTTTATTTGATTTTTTATTTCTACTAGAATCTTTGATTATTTTATTAGATATAAGTTCGGATTTTATATCATCTAAATCGTTTATACTATCACTTCTTTCTACAAAATCTAGAAGTTGAAGGAGATAATTTAGATATTCTATTTGATTCGGATAATCTTTTTTAGCATAGCTAATAGAATTTTTTAATTTTTTATATCTCTTATAATAATTATCTACATTTTCCCAAGGATTTTTTAATGGATCAATTATAATTTTTATTTCTTTATTTTCATCATAAAAATTATTTACTCTTATTGAATTCATACCTTTACTTATTTTATTTATATTAGCTGCTAGCAAATCTCCATTTTTCCTATAAAGTTCCATAGAATTTTCTTTACTAAGATTTTTATCTAGTATTGTAATTTTCTTTTTAGTAGACTTTATATGGCTATTTATCTTTCTTTCAAGATCATTTTTAATTTGTCTTAGCCTATCGTTTGACTTATTAACTTTATAAAATTCTTCTATAGCTTCGCTTATAAAGTCATATTTTTTATATTCATATTGTAGATGTCTAAGTCTAAAAGAATAAAATTCTTTAAATTTATTATTTTCTTTATATAATGTAGGAGAGTAATCATTTTCTAATAATTTTGATCTTAATTTAATTATATTTTTATTTAAAGCTTTTTTCTCGTCTTCGCTAACTAATCCCCAATTAACCCTAGTATCTATACCTGCTCTATAACATAGTTCATTAGCTATTGTAGGTGAAAATCCTAAGTATGTAGAATATAGTAATTCTTTTGGATTTGCATTATCTGGAGTTTTTTTATCTATATAATATATATCCTTATCAAAGTTTTCAAGTATATTAAATTTATCACTTTTTATAAAATTATAATTCTTGCCTGGCAAAATTTCTCTTACAGATGACATCTTGTTGTTAACTCTCTTTATAGAATCAATGATTTTGAATTTATCATCAGTAAGAATAATATTTGAGTATTTACCCATAATTTCAACTATTAATTTATTTGATACATCAAATCCCATTTCATCAATAGAAGATATATGAAAAATAATTACCCTATCTAATTTATACTGTTCAATGTCAATGATTTTACTTTGGTTAAGATATTTTCTTAAAACCATACAGAAATTTGGTGGATTTTGTGGATTTTCAAATTTTTCATTTGAAAAACTAACTCTTCCTTCGTTATTATTTGCACTTATCATTAACTTATAGCTTTTTCCTAAAGAGTATATACTTAATACAATATCATTTTTAGAAGGTTGGCTGATTTTTTGAATTTTTCCTCCTATTACTTTATTCTTAAGTTCATAAGTGACAGCTCTGGTTACTAGACCATCAAAACTCATATTATCACCTCTTTTAATTGATACTAATCATTATACAGACTTGAAGTAAATTTTTCCATAAAGTAAAATAGAAGTAATAAGGAGGCGCAATGAAAAAAGGATTTTTATTAGTAATTTCTGGACCTTCAGGAGTTGGTAAGGGTACAGTACTACATGATCTTATGAATACACAAAAAAACTTAGTTTATTCTGTATCTGTTACTACCAGGAAGCAAAGACCTGGGGAGATAGAAGGGGTAAGCTATTTTTTTAAGAGCCATGATGAATTTGAAAAAATGATAAATGAAGATAAGTTTTTGGAATATGCTAAAGTACATAATAATTATTATGGAACTCCTAAAGACTTTGTAGAAGAAAAAATTAATGAAGGTAAAATAGTTATTTTGGAGATTGATGTTCAAGGAGCATTAAATGTAAAGAAAAATACTGATAATGGAGTTTTTATTTTTCTAGCACCTCCTAGTCTAAGTGAATTGAAAAATAGAATTGTAAATAGGGGAACTGAAACTACTAAAGATATTAAACTTAGGATGAATAATGCTAAAAAGGAATTATCCTATATCAATGAATATGATTATTTAGTAGTTAATGATCATCTAAATTCAGCAATAAATTTAGTTAATGAAATAATAAACGCTGAGAAACATAGGGTATTTAGAGAGGAAATAAATTTCGAAAGGGAGTAAAATGAATAATCCATCATTTAAAGAATTATCAAATATTAGTTCAAGTAGGTATGAAATTTGCATGATGTGTGCAAAAAGAGCAAGAAGAATTGTAAATGGTTCAGATCTTTTGACTAAGGATAAAGAAGCGAAACCAGTAACTCAAGCATTACATGAAATAATGGAAGGAAAAGTTAGAAAGTATGATTAAAGGAAAGAATATACTTCTTGGAGTTTCAGGAGGTATAGCTACTTATAAGGTTCTAGACTTATGCTCTAGGCTAAAAAAAGAAGGGGCGAACCTTAAAATAATAATGACAGAGGGAGCTTGTAAATTTGTAACCCCATTGTCATTTGAAACCATGGGAAAATGCAAAGTATATTCTGATATGTTTGAAGGTCATCATGATAAGGTCCATCATATAGAACTTCCTAAATGGGCAGATGTTTTTCTAATAGCACCACTTACAGCTAATACCTTAGCTAAAATGACTTATGGTATAGCAGATAATATGCTAACAGCAAGTATACTTGCTTGTGATAAGGATATAATTGTAGCACCGACAATGAATACAAACATGCTAAATCATCCCGTTACTCAAAAAAATCTAAAAACTATAGAAGATAAGGGTGTTTACATAATAAATCCTTCATCAGGTATGCTTGCTTGTAATACACGCGGTGATGGCAGAATGCAAGAACCTGTAAATATAGTAAAATATTTAGATTATTACTTTACCAAAAAAGACCTAAATGGGAAAAAAATTATAGTAACAGCTGGTCCTACTGTAGAAAAGATTGATTATGTTAGATATATTACTAACAAATCAAGTGGTAAAATGGGATATAATATTGCATATGAAGCTTTTAAGCGAGGTGCAGATGTAAAGCTTATTTCTGGTCCTGTTAGTCCATTTGAAGTTGATTGTGTTGATAAAGTGAATGTCAATACTAATAAAGAATTAAAGGATGAAATAGATAAAGAATTTGATGATGCAGACGCCCTAATAATGGCGGCTGCACCTACTGATTATAAAGTTGAAAAACCAAGTGATGTCAAAATAAAAAAGGATGGAAATAACTTAAATTTAGAATTAATTGAAAATATTGATATTTTAAAGTACTTTGGTGATAAAAAAAATCAACAAACTCTTATAGGTTTTGCAGCAGAAACAGATGATTTGATTAATAATGCACAAAAAAAATTAGAAGCTAAAAAGGTTGATTATATTATAGCAAATGATCTTAAGAAAAAAGGTGCAGGTTTTGACGTAGATACTAATATAGCTTCAATTCTATCTCATAAGAGTATTGAAAAGCTTAATATGATGACAAAAAGAGAATTGGCTAATAAGATTTTGGATTTATTGGTTTAGGTGATTTTTTGTATTGTTATGTGATTCTTGATAGTAAAAGTAGATTTTTAGATAGATCATTTACATATCATATTCCAGTAAAGTTTAAAAATAGTTTAAAAAAAGGAATGAGAGTAATAGTACCGTTTGGAAAAGCAAACAAGCGTACTATTGCTTTTGTTTATGAGATAAAAAAAGATATTGAAGAGGAAATTGAAACAAAAGATATCATAGAAATTATTGATAGTGAAGCTATAATTAATGAGGAATTAATTGATATAGCTTTTTTTATGCATAAAAGATACTTGGCACCTTTAAGATCATGTATTAAACAAGTTATGCCTCCGGGAAATATAAAAGAAATAAGAGAGTATTTTTATAAGTGTAATCATAAAAATTCTGATAAACTTTTAGATTTTTTGGATGAGAAAAAAAGTTATGAAGAAATAAAAGAAAAGTTTAATATTAACTATGATATTTTAGAATCATATAAAAATGATGGGTTAATTAAATCGAAATTTGAATTAATAGGTAATCAAAAAATAAACTATGTTTATTATATTAGTCTTAATAAAGAAGTAAATTATAATATAATAAGTAAAAACGCTAAAAAACAAAAAGAAATATTAACTTATTTAGAAAAAAATAATATAACAGAATATAAGAAATTACTAACTACAACAAAGTCTAGTAAAAGTTCTTTAGATTCATTAATAAAAAAAGGGTTAGTAAAAGTTCTAAAAAAAGAAAAAAATGAATCAGTTGAAAATTTTATGGAGTCATATGACAAATTTAAACTTAATGATGAGCAGGAAAAAGCTTATAGAGAAGTTATAAATAATCCAAATAGACCCTATCTACTTAAAGGAGTTACTGGTAGTGGAAAAACCGAGGTGTTTCTACAAATTGTAGAAGAAAATCTTAAAAATAATAAAGATGCCATAATATTGGTTCCTGAAATATCACTTACACCACAAACTATTGAGAGATTTCAAGGAAGATTTAAACAAAAGATAGCTGTAATGCATTCAAAGCTTACTATAAAAGAAAGATTTCAACAGTGGAGAATGATAAAAAATGGAGAGGTAAAAATTGTAATAGGTGCAAGAAGTGCAATCTTTGCTCCTTTTAAAAACTTGGGCATAATTATAATTGACGAAGAACATGATAAGAGCTATCTATCTGGAAAAGACCCTAAATACCATACTGATGAGATAGCCTTATTAAGAAGAAAGTTTCACAATGCTAGTTTAATATTTGCATCAGCTACTCCATCTTTAAAGACAATGTTAAAAGCTAAATCTGGTGAATATGGATTGCTTGAGTTAAAAGAAAGAATAAACAAGACTTTTCCAAAAATTGAAATTGTCGATATGAGAAAAGAGCTCAAAAATTCAAATTACTCAATGATTAGTGCTAATCTTTATGGAAAAATCATAGATAGGCTTAAGAAAAAAGAACAGATTATTTTATTTTTAAACAAGGTAGGGCATAACTCTTTTACATTTTGTAGATCATGTGGTCACGTAATAAAATGTGAAGCTTGTGACGTAGCAATGACCTATCATAAGCATGTATCAAAACTTGTGTGTCATTATTGTGGAAGAACTAAAAATCAACCTAAAATTTGTCCATCTTGTGGGTCTAAAAAAATAAAAGAATATGGAGCCGGAACTGAAAAACTTGAAGAAGAAGTAAGAGATATGTTTAAAGGTGCAAAAATTTTAAGAATGGATTCGATTACTGTTAAAAATAGAGATTCTTACCTGAAAATGTATAAGCTTATGAAAGAAAATAAGGTAGATATTTTAATAGGAACCCAAATGATAGCGAAAGGGCTTGATTTTGATAATGTTACTTTAGTTGGTGTAATAAATGCTGATATAAATTTAAATGTTGATGATTACACAGCTTTCGAATCTAGCTTTCAAATTCTCACCCAAGTTTCAGGAAGAGCTGGAAGATCTAATAAAAATGGAGAAGTAGTTATTCAAACTTATAAACCCGATAATTTTGTAATAAATACGGTAAGTAATAATGACTACAAAACATTTTATGAAAATGAAATAGCCATAAGGAAGGCATTCTCTTATCCTCCTTTTATTAATTTACTTACTATAAAAATTTTAAATGCCTCAAGACTTAAGTGCATAGATATTTCAAATAGAATAAAGAAATATCTAGATTTGGAGTTTTCTCAAAATATTTATGTCGAGATTATAGGTCCTAACCCATGTAAAATTAGTAGAATTAATAATAAATATAGATATAATATCATTATAAAGTGTAATGATAATAGTTTAGATTATCTTTTTGATTTTTTAGTGAGATTAAGAAATCACTTTATAAATAAGTCTAAGGATTCTAGTATTATTATATCATTAAATCCAAATGACATTAATTAAGGAGTATAAATGTTTGATTTTTTTAGAAAGAAAAAAGCTGATGAATGTAAAGAAGAAAAGTATATAGAAAAAGAAAATGTATATAAGAATGATAAGCTAAATGAAGAAGAAAATAAAGAAAAGTTAGAAAAAGACTTAATATTAAATCAAAAAAATATTGAAAATACATCAGATGATGTCGAAGAAAATCTGGGCTTTTTTGCAAAAATATCAAAAGGTCTTTCAAAAACCCGTGAACAATTTTCATCACAATTAAAAAATATATTTACTGCAAATGTAAAAATAGATGATGATTTATATGAAGAATTAGAAGAGATTCTTATATCTTCTGATATAGGAATGAAATCTACTATTGAAATAGTAGACAATCTTAAGTTTGAAATAAAGGCTAGATCTATTAAAGAACCTGAAAAAATATTTCCTCTACTAAAAGAAATTATGATAGCAAAACTTGATGAAAAAAATCTTGATAATTCATTAAATATTAAGGATAATGAGTTGACCGTGATATTAGTTATAGGAGTTAATGGAGTTGGAAAAACAACTACAATAGGTAAGCTTGCTAATAATCTTGAAAAACAAGGCAAGAAAGTAATCCTGGCAGCTGCAGATACCTTTAGGGCCGCAGCAATTGAGCAATTAGATTCATGGGCAAAAGAGTCTAACACTCCTATGATATCTCATAAAGAAGGATCAGACCCATCAGCTGTAATTTTTGACGCAATTCAGTCTGCAAAGTCAAATAAATATGATGTTTTGATATGCGATACAGCTGGAAGACTTCATAATAAGAAAAACCTTATGAATGAATTAGAAAAAATTAATAGAACAATATCAACCCATGCTAATAAAGCCAATAAGGAAACTTTACTAATTTTAGATGCTACTACAGGTCAAAATGCTATTAGTCAACTTAGAGAATTTAAAAATGTATGCGATATAACTGGTTTAATACTTACAAAACTTGATGGAACAGCTAAGGGTGGAGTAATATTTCCGCTTCAAGTTGAACTTGAGGTTCCTGTTAAGTATATAGGATTAGGTGAGGGAATTAATAACCTAGAAAAATTTGATTCTAAGTCTTTTGTTGAAAGTATGTTCTAAATGCTTGTTTTTTAAAAAAACTTGTAGTATACTAAATAAGTACTATGCACATCTTTTGATAGATCTACGTTGCCAAATAGGTTTATGGTCTAGTTGAAAAAGATGGAAGATAATAAACGGAGGTAATAATATGACAGTAGTATCAATGAAAAAATTATTAGAAGCTGGTGTACACTTTGGACATCAAACAAGAAGATGGAATCCTAAGATGAAAAAATTCATCTTCACTGAAAGAAATGGAATCTACATTATAGATTTACAAAAAACAGCTGTGCAAATTGAAAAAGCTTATAAAATTATTAGAGATACAGCAGCTGAAGGTGGAAATATACTATTTGTAGGTACAAAAAAACAAGCACAAGACTCAATTGAACAAGAAGCTAAAAGATGTGGTCAATTTTATGTATCTAACAGATGGTTAGGTGGCATGCTAACTAATTTCAATACTATTAGAAATAGTGTAAATAAACTTAAAAAATATGAAATGATGGAAGAAGATGGAACTTTTGATCTTTTACCAAAAAAAGAAGTTTTACAATTCAATAAAGAAATGGATAAACTAGAGAAAAATCTTGGTGGTATCAAAGAAATGGAAGAACTACCAGATGTATTATTTGTAGTCGATCCATCAAATGAGCAAATAGCTGTTCATGAGGCGAAAATTTTAGGAATCCCTGTTATTTCAATTGTAGACACAAATTGTGATCCAGATGTTGTTGATTTAGCAATTCCTGGAAATGATGATGCAATTAGGGCAGTTAAACTTATCACATCACTTATGGCGGATGCAGTTATCGAAGGAAATCAAGGTAACGAATTTGAGATAAATGAAGAAGATTTCGAAGAATTAGATGATGAAATCGAAGATAATGAAGAAGCTGAATCTGAAGAAGAATAATTAATAGGAGGATATGATGGCAGTAACTGCAAAATTAGTAAAAGAATTAAGAGATAAAACAGGCGCTGGAATGATGGATTGTAAGAAAGCTTTAACTGAAACAGATGGTGATATAGATAAGGCGATAAAATTACTTAAAGAAAAAGGACAAGCTACTTTAGACAAAAAAGCTGATAGAATAGCTGCTGAGGGGGTTATTGGTTCTTATATCCATAATAATAAAATTGGTGTTATAGTTGAAATTAATACTGAAACAGACTTTTCTGCTAATACCGATTCTGTAAAAGAATTTGCTAGAAATATAGCTATGCATATAGCTGCTTTAAATCCTTTATATGTTTCAGAAGAAGATGCCGATGAAAAAGATGTTGCAGAGCAAAAAGAAATACTTATCAACCAAGCTATGAATGAGGCTAATGATAATATGCCACAAGATAAAAAAGAAATGATAGCTCATAAAAAGGTTGAAGGAAGACTTAAAAAATATTTTAAAGATGTTTGCTTACTAGATCAACAATATATAAAAAATCCCGATTTAACAGTAGAGCAATATCTTAGAGATACAGCTAATAATGTAGGGGAAAATATTAAAATCAGAAGATTTGCAAGATTTGAAGTTGGCGAAGGTTTAGAGAAAAAAGAAGAAAACTTTGCAGACGAAGTTCAAAGTCAAATCAAGGGTTAATAAATTTCTTTAAAGAAGGCAAATGCCTTCTTTTTTTTAAAAAATTAATCTCTAGTAAAATACTATGAATATTGTTTTCTAATTGAAAAGGAATAATATTATAATATAATACTAACAAGTGTCAAATAACTAAATAAAATAATAAGGAGTTTATATGACGATTTATAAAAATAGCAAAGCATTAATAGGGAAAACTCCCTTACTAAAGCTTAAATCTCTTGAAAAAGAGGGAAGAGCTGATATATATGTAAAAGTTGAAAAAAACAATTTGGCTGGATCTATTAAAGATAGGATTGCTCTTTATATGATAGAAGAGGCTGAAAAGTTAGGAAAGCTTAGAGAAGGTTATACAATTGTAGAACCAACAAGTGGAAATACAGGCGTTGCACTAGCTGCTCTTGCTGCAACTAAGGGATATAAGTGTATTTTAACAATGCCTGCTTCGATGAGTGAAGAAAGATCTAAACTTGCAGAAGCTTATGGAGCTGAAGTTATAAGAACGACAGAAGGAGCTCTTCAAGGTGCTGTTAATAAGGCTAAGGAACTATCTAAAAAAGACGGGTATTTTATGCCAGATCAATTTTCAAATCCTGCAAATATAAAAGCTCATTATGAAACAACAGCAGTTGAGATTTTAGATGAATTAACACCAGATGCATTTATTGCTGGAGTAGGTACAGGTGGAACTGTATCAGGTGTAGGAAAAAGACTTAAGGAAGTAAATGAAAATGCACAAGTTTATGCAATTGAACCTGCAGAAAGTCCATTACTTTCTGGAGGAAAAGCTTCAGCACATAAGATTCAAGGAATAGGTGGTAATTTTATTCCTAAAAATTTAAATTATGATATCCTAGATGGAATTGTTGATGTTAAAAGTGATGAAGCTATAAATATGTCAAGACAACTTGCAAAAGATGAGGCTTTAGCTGTAGGCATTTCTTCAGGAGCAAATGTTGTAGGTGCTATAAAAATAGCTGACAAGTTAGGTGAAGGAAAAAAAGTTGTAACTGTATTACCTGATACAGGTGAAAGATATTTATCAACTAAATTATATGAATTAAAATAATGACATTTGAAGATTACAAAAATGAATTAATTAAAACTGCTTTAGCTAAAGATCCTGCTTTAAAATCTGAGGATGAGGCAATTAATTTTTCTCCTGGAATAAGAGCTTTATTAGCACATTACAAGGCTCATAATCTATATATGAGTGGAGAATTTGCTAAAGCAGATGAAATTAGCTTGAAATCTAGGATGGAAACTGGAATAGAAATCCATCCTGGTGCTAAAATTGGTAGAAGATGTTACATCGATCATGGAATGGGTGTAGTTATTGGCGAGACTGCTGAAATAGGTGATGATGTATTGATGTATCACGGTGTAACTTTAGGAGGTTTAGTCAATAAAAGAGTAAAAAGACATCCAAGTGTCGGAAATAATGTTTTAATTGGTGCAGGAGCAGTTATTTTAGGGAATATAAAAATTGGAAATAATTGTAAGATTGGTGCTAATGCAGTTGTATTAGAAGATGTGCCTGATGATTGCACAGCGGTTGGAGTACCAGCCCAAATTATAAAACATAAAAAATATAATAAATGATAGGCTGCTGCTAAATAAAATTATATGGTTTAACTTTTAATCCATGTGTATTTGCGGCAGCTTTTTTAAGGAGAATATATGTTTAAAAAATTCAAGTGGTTTATAGATTATTATAAAAAAAATTATATAATAGGCATATTATTTCTTTTGTTAAGTGATGTAGTATCACTATTTTTACCTTATATTATAGGCAAATTAATAGATTTAATTTATAATAAGGGCATAGATTTTGATAAATTTATAAAAATTGTTATATTCACATTTTTTGTAGTAATTGTAAAGTATTTTCTAGCAATGGGATGGTCATACAATGTTTTTAAAGCTAGCGGAAGTATTGAATACTTAACTCGAAATAAATTAATGAACAAATTTTTACGTCAATCACAAGAATTTTTTGAGAATAATTCAACTGGTTCATTAATGGGAAAATCTACAAATGATATACAACAAATTTCCATTATGGCAGGTTATGGTACTTTGTCATTAATTGATTCTACAATTCTTCCTTTAAGCGTAATTATAGTTATGATAGTAACCGTCGATTTAAAGCTTACAATATTTTCTATATTACCCATACCTTTTATAGCTTTTGCATATTTTAAAATTGGAAAGAGAATTTATGATAAGTCAATTAAAGTAAATAAGTCGTTTGATAAACTTAACGATAATGTATTAGAAGATGCTGAAGGTATTAGAATTATTAAGGTTTTTAACTTGGAAGATAAGAGAAGAAAAATGTTTTATAAAAATGCGGATAAATTAGCTGAAAACAATATAAATCTTGCTAAGTACCAGGCTTTACTTGCTCCTGTAGAAAGAATAATTACTTCTATAACTTTCATAATAGCTATATCCTATGGATCATACATGATATATACATCAAAGTTAAGTATTGGGCAAATTGTATCTTTTACTTATTATTTAAATATGCTTGTTTGGCCAATGTATGCCTTAGGAGATTTTATAAACTTAAAGCAACAAGCCAGTGCATCAATGGATAGAATAGAAGAAACTTTAAATTACAAAGAGGAAATTTCAGATTCATCTAATAAAATAGATGCTGGTGAAAACATAGATATATTGTTCGACGAGCATAATTTTAAATATCCTAGCTCAAAAGATTATATTTTAAATAGAATAAATTTAAGTATTAAAAATAATAAATCCTTAGGAATACTTGGAAAAACTTCTTCTGGTAAAACCACATTAATAAAACAACTATTAGACCTATATAAAGTAGATAAAACTAGTATTTATATAGGTAAATATACAGCTTCAGATACTTCTTTTAAACTATTAAAAGAAAAAATTGGATATGTACCACAACAACATATGATTTTTTCGGATACTTTAAAAAATAATATCTTATTTTCAAATGAAAAAGCTAGTGAAAAAGACTTAAATAAAGCAATAGAGATGGCTGACTTTAAAAAGGATCTAGAGGAATTTCCTGAAGGGTTAGAAACAATGACAGGAGAAAATGGCATCTCTTTATCAGGTGGTCAAAAGCAAAGATTATCTATAGCAAGAGCTATTCTTAAAAATCCTGAAATTCTAATATTAGATGATGCTATGAGTGCTGTAGATGCTAATACCGAGAAAAACATATTGGCTAATTTAAAAAAATACAGAAATAATAAAACCACAATAATTATTGCACATAGGATAAGTCAAGTACAAGACTGTGATAATATAATAGTTTTAGAAAATGGAAAGATAGTAGAACAAGGTAATCATGAACATTTAATGAAAGATAATACATGGTATAAAAGACAGTATTTAAAACAAATTATGGGTGATGAAATTGAAGAATATAGTAAAAAATAAAAGCATAAATAGGCTTAAAGATTATGCCCTATTAGAGAAAAGATATTTATTTATAGGCTTTATATTTTCATTTTTGAGGACATTTTTAGAAGTACTAGGTCCTATGATTATAGCCTATATAATAAATAATATATTTATCTCTAATATAACAAAAAATGATTTTAAAACTATAGCCTTATTATTGAATATTTATCTTATTATATTTGTATTATCGGGAATTCTATTAAATAGATCTAAAGTTTATTTTCAAATAAGTGCTAATAAAATTGCAGCAAGAGTTCAAAAAGATGTTTATGACAAAGTTTCAAACTTTCCTATTTCTTATTTTGATAATCTTCCTGCGGGTAAAATAGCATCTCGTGTAACTAATGATACAAATAAATTAAAAACTATGTTTCAACTATTGTTTTCTGATATAGCAAATGCATTTATATTAGCTGTTGGTTTATATATAACCTTATTTTTTACTGATACTATTGCAGCTTTAATGCTTTTAATACTAGTTCCTTTTGTGTACATCATTTTTAAAACATATTTAAATAAAACATATGTATATACAAAGAAAATAAAAAAGTATACAGCAGATATAAATGCTAAAATAAATGAATATATCCATAACATGGAAATAATTCAAGTTTTTAATAAAGAAAAATATATGTATGACAAATTTGAAAATGTTAATAAATCAATATTTGATATTAACATAAAATTATCAAAATTAAGATCTTATTCTGGTTATAGAGCAATGGATGTTATACAATATCTGGCTATTATTATAGTTATGCTTTATTTTGGTATAGGTTCAATTACCAATATATATACAGTAACAATAGGCTCATTATATATGGCAATAGATTATACAACAAAAATATTTAATAATATTAATACTATAATAATGAGATTTGGCGATGTAGAAGATGCCTTATCTTCAGCTAACCATATTTTTGAATTATTGGATAGGAAATCTTTAAAAAAACTTGGAAAACATAAAATTGATTTAAATAAAGATATAGAATTCAAAAATATATACTTTGCCTATAAAGAAAATGATATTATAAAAAATCTATCTTTAAAAGTCAAAAGTGGAACTTCTATTGCATTTGTTGGTCAAACCGGATCTGGAAAGTCTACTATAATAAATCTTTTACTAAATTTTTATTCTCCAAGAAAAGGAACAATTGAAATAGGTGGTGTAAATATATCTAGTATAAATAGAGATGATTTGAGAAAGGATATGGCTGTTGTTCTTCAAGATTCATTCTTATTTAAAGATACAATCAGAGAAAATATAAGTATGGGAGATGATTTTTCAACATCAGAAATAATAAAAGCTTTAAAAACTGTTGGTGGTGAAAAAATTATAAAGCGAGGAATTGACAGTGAAATACTCGAAAACGGTTCTAATTTAAGTCAAGGTGAAAAACAGCTTATATCTTTTGCGAGGGCCTATATAAGAGATCCTAAGCTATTGATTCTTGATGAAGCAACTTCAAATATAGATACTGAGACTGAGCAAATAATTCAGAATGGAATAAATAAGCTCAAAAAAGATAGAACCACTTTTATTATCGCACATAGGCTTTCAACTATTAAAGACGTAGATAAAATCATAGTTTTATATAATGGTCAAATTCTAGAAGAAGGAAATCATAATGAGTTAATGAGAAGAAATGGCTATTATAAGAAAATGTATCTACAACAAATGAAAGATGAGTAATCTAAAAAAACTTTTTCGAATAATTATAAATTTATGATATAATAAATACCAGGATGAGAATCCAAAATTTAGGAGGTGATTAAATGGATTTTTTAAAAATTATTCTATCTGTCGCCTTCATTATGTTAGCTTTTTTTATAGGCTATCTTTATCGTAAAAAAATAGGTGAATCAAAAATTTCTTCGGCAGAAGAATTATCTCAAAGAATTATAAATGATGCAAATAGAGATGCTGAGTCCCTAAAAAACAAGGCACTGATGAGTGCAAAAGATGAAATTTCAAAAATAAAATTGCAAGCTGAAAAAGAAATTAATAAAAAAAATAATGAGCTAGCAGTTAAAGAAAGTCATCTTTTAAAAAAGGAAGAAAGTCTAGATAGCAGATCCTTATTAATTGATAAGAAATCTGATGAAATCTCTAGCGACCAAAAAAAGTTAAAGCAAAAAGAAGACAGAATTGAAAAACTAATTGAAGAGCAAGAGGTAAAGTTACAAGATATAGCTGGACTTACTATAAGTGAAGCTAAAGAAATTTTACTTCAAAGCTTAAAAGAAGATGTAGTTCATGAATCAGCAAAAATCATTAAAGAGTATGAAGAAAAGACCAAAAATGAAAGTAAAAAAATAGCTGCTGATATAATTGCAACTACTATTCAAAGATATGCGGCTGACGAGATAGCAGAAAATACTGTTACAGTTGTTTCCTTACCAAACGATGAAATGAAAGGCCGTATAATCGGTAGAGAAGGTAGAAATATTAGAGCATTTGAACAATTATCTGGAACAGATCTTATTATAGATGATACTCCAGAAGCTGTTGTTATCTCTGCCTTTGAACCAATAAGAAGAGAAATAGCTAAAGTAGCATTAGAAAGATTAATACTTGATGGTAGGATAAATCCATCTAGGATTGAAGAGATGCTAATAAAAGCTGAAGATGAAGTTGAACAAAGAATAATTGAAGATGGACAAGCTGCTATAGAGGAGGTTGGAATTCATAACCTACATCCTCAACTTGTAAGACTACTAGGAAAGCTAAAATTCAGAACTTCATATGGACAAAATGTGTTAAAGCATTCCATAGAAGTTGCAAAAATAGCCGGAATGCTTGCTACAGAACTAGGTATAGATCCTAGAGATTCTATAAGAGGTGGATTACTACATGATATAGGAAAAGCAATTGATCATGAAGTAGAAGGGACTCATATATCTATAGGTGTCGAAGCTGCTAAAAAATATGGTGAAAATAAGAATGTTATAAATTGTATAGAATCTCATCATGGAGATGTAGAAGCATTTTGTATAGAGGCTATACTAGTTCAAGCATCTGATACAATTTCAGCAGCAAGACCAGGAGCAAGAAGGGAAAGTTTAGAAAATTACATTAAGAGACTTGAAAACTTAGAAGAAATAGCTAATTCATTTGATGGTATAGAAAAATCATTTGCTGTACAAGCAGGTAGAGAATTAAGAGTTATGATTCAACCAGAAAAAATTTCTGATGATTCTATGGTTGTAATTGCTAGAGAAATTGCACGAAAAATAGAAAATGAATTAGAATATCCAGGTCAAATAAAGGTTAATGTAATTAGAGAATCAAAAGCAATTGAATATGCAAAATAAAAAAGGTTCTTTGTCAAATAGTGTTAGTAGATAAAATAAACACAATCAAAAACCGGGAAGTAGAATATTCTACCTCCCGGTTTTTGATTTCTTAAAACTAAATTCATAATTACAAAAACTCTAATCCTAAAATTGACAAAAGATCTAAAACCAAAAGCAATACGCTT
>NZ_JAXDSU010000091.1:0-6763 GCF_034090325.1 Anaerococcus porci | reverse complement strand
ATGGAAAAATAATAAAATATATGAGATTAATTAATTTATGAATACTCCAATTTATAAAATAGAAGATAAAAAAAATAGAATATATATAAAAAGAGATGACCTATTTCCATATTCTTTTGGAGGAAATAAGGCAAGAAAGGGAATGCTTTTTTTTAAGAATATTATATACAAAAAAAGTGACTATGTCGTAACTTACGGTAGTTCTAGTTCAAACCATGTTAGAATTATATCAAATAAATGTGCAGAGCTTAAGATACCTTGTCTTATAATATCTCCATTAGAAGCTGATAAACAAACATATAATAAGAAAATGTATGATTTATTTGGGGCAAAAGTAATTTTTACAAAGCTTGATAATGTATCGAAAAAAATAGACGAAACTTTAAATGATTTAAAAAATAAAGGTTACTATCCATATTTTATTCAAGGTGGAGGCCATGGAAACATTGGTACTCAAGCATATGTAGATTGCTATAAGGAAATCAAAGAATATGAAAAAAATAAGAATTTAAACTTTGATTATATATTTCATGCATCTGGCACGGGTACAACTCAAGCAGGACTTGTTTGTGGTAGTATTATTAACAATGATAACAATAAAATTATTGGTATAAGTATAGCGAGAATGAATCCACGTGGGAGAAATATTGTTTTAAAAAGCGTAAAAGATTATCTAAAGGAAAGAAATATTAATATTTCTGATGAAATAATAGAAAAAAAAGTAATCTTTACTGATAAGTACATAAATGGTGGATATGGAAAATATAACCAGAAAATAATAGAAACAATCAAAAATGCCATGATTAATTATGGTATACCAATGGATACTACTTATGTAGGCAAAGCTTTCACAGGGATGTTTAGCTATATAGGCGATAATGAAATAAAAGATAAAAATATTTTGTTTATACATACAGGTGGAACACCCTTATTTTTTGATGATTTGGAGGAATTATATGAGTAATATTTTATTATTAAGTGTTGGTACAAGAAATAAAATAATTCAATATTTTAAAGAAAATAATAAAAGTGGAAAAGTTATAGCAACAGATATGAGTGAAATAGCACCAGCAATTTATGAAGCTGATAAGCACTATATAGTTCCAAGAATAACTGATAATAATTATTTAGATATTATTTTAGATATATGCAAAAAAGAAAAAATAGATGGTATTCTTTCCCTTATTGATCCAGAATTATCCTTGCTTGCTATGAATAAAGAAAAGTTTGATACTCTTGGAGTAAAGATTGTCGGTTCATCATATGAATTATGTGAGATGTCTTTAAATAAAATAAATATGTTTAATTGGTTAAATGAACATGGTTATAACTGTGCTAAATCTTATGATAAAAAGGAAGAATTCTACAAAGACCTAGATAATGGAGATATATCTTTTCCAGTTTTTGTGAAACCTGTAGAGGGTAGTGCATCAATTTTAATTAGCAAGGTTGATAATAGAGATGAAATAGAATTACTATTTTCTAAGCATGATGGGCTAATGATTCAAGAATTTTTAAAGGGTCAAGAAATTGGCGCTGATGTATACATAGATCTTATAAGCAAAGAAGTAGTTTCTATATTTACAAAGAAAAAAATAGTGATGAGAGCTGGGGAAACAGATAAGTCTGTATCCTTTAAAGATGAAAAATTATTTGCTTTAATTAAGAAATTTGTAAAAGAAGCAGGATATACTGGCCAAATAGATATAGATATATTTGATGTTGATGGAGATTATTATATTTCAGAAGTTAACCCTAGATTTGGTGGGGGATATCCTCATGCATATGAATGTGGAGTTAATAATATTAAACTTATTTATAAGAATTTAAATGGTGAAGAAAATGAGTACTCTTCAGAGTATGAAGAAGGTGTATATATGATGAAATATAATGAAGTTTGTATGAAAAAATTAGGTGAGTAGATGAGAAGTTCTTATAGGAAAAAACTTGATGACTTAAACATTAAACTCGAAAGTCTTTATCGTATGTATTCATATAAAAAGGCAGCTAAACTTAGACGAAAGAGAATGAAAGGAGGTTTTAATTGTGACAAAGAATACAAAGAAGAAGTCCTACCTTATTGGAGAAAATTTGGTTTAAAACCAGATAAGTTATGGTTTGAAATATTCTCAGATAGAGATAAAAAAGTAGATCCAAGATATATACCAGATGATTTGTGGTATGGAAAAATAGTTCCCTATTTTTCAAATACACAGTTTAGAAGATTTGGTGAAGATAAGTGCATGCACTATAAATTTTTCGATAATCTAAAAAGGCCTAGAACTATCGTTAAAAACATGGCTTGTGTATTTTATGATAGCAATATGAATGTCATAAAAGAAGATAAGGCAATAGAAATAATATTATCACATAAAGGGGAGTTTCTTGTAAAACCATCAATTGATAGTGGAGAAGGAAGACTTATACATTTCTTTGATGAAAATACTAACAGTAAAGAAAATATAAAAGAAGCTATTGATAATTTGAAAGCAAACTATATTTTTCAAGAATCAGTAGAACAACATGAAGATTTAAAAAGATTAAACCCTTCATCCTTAAATACTATAAGAGTGGTAACATTATTTTTCAAAGGCGAAGTTCATATACTATCATCTATTTTAAGAATAGGTGGTAATGGGGCTAAAGTTGATAATATTGGGGCTGGAGGATTCGCTTGTCATATTAATGAAGATGGAAAACTTGATTATAGGGGAGTAAATAGAAAGGCTCAATGGGTAACAGAGGGACATGGTAATATAAAATTTGCTGATGTAGTAGTGCCTTCTTACAATAAAATATTAGATTTAATAGATCAAACACACAAAAATTTACCTCATTTTAAATTAATAGGGTGGGATTTTTGTATTGACAAAAATGGCGAACCCATATTTATAGAATATAACACTTGTCCTGGTCCTAATCAAATAACTTGTGGACCAACATTTGGAGATATAACAGAAGAAGTATTAGACGAAGTATTTGTTAAACAAAGTTTAAAATACGCTCAAAATTAAAAAAAAGGAGATCTGATATGAAAGTAGCAATATTAGGCGCAGGAAACGCTGGTTGTGCAGTTGGAGCAGACCTGACATTACATGGTCATGAGGTAACGTTAATTAAAACTTCTCATGCTATGCATGATGAAAATTTCAAATATTTGCAAGAAAATGATGGGAAAATGATTCTAAATGAATTTGGTAAAATATCTGAGGCTAATATCAGTAAAGTAACTAGAGATCTAGAAGAGATTTCAAATAATGAAATAATAATTATTTACATACAAACTAACTATCACAAAGACCTAATTAAAAGAATAGTGAAATATTTAAAGGATGATCAAATTATTCTTATTAATCCAGGTTATTTATCAAGTGCTTATCTATTAGAATACTGTGATAAAGATATAATAATAGCAGAAGCCCAAAGTTCTTTTATTGATGGAAGAATAATGGAAAATGGTTACTTTAGAGTGGGATTTAGGAACGTAAGAAATCCAATAGGAATATATCCTTCTAGTAGAAAAGAAGAAGCTATTGAGAAATTAGATAAATTAGGTGAAAGATTTGTATATCTAGATTCCATAATTGAGGCTGCCCTACATAATCCTAATATGATAGTTCACACCATAGGTTCAGTTATGTCTATACCAAGAATAGAAATAGCAAAAGATGATTTTTGTATGTATCATGAAGCCTATACTAGAGAAAACACTCATACATGGCAAGTTCTTGAAGCTCTTGATGAAGAAAAAATGAATGTATTAGAAAAATTAGGCTTTGAAAGATTATCATATGAAGAAGCTTGTAAATATAGAAATTCTTTAGATACTAGTATTGACGCAAAAGAAGTGTTTTTAGACTATGCTGCTATGGATACAAGGGCAAAAGGTCCTGTAAAAGTAGATTCTAGATATATTTCAGAAGATGTTCCAGAAGGTCTAGTAATGCTAGAATCACTTGGAAAAGTTTTAGATATAAGAACTCCTATTGCTACAAGTTTTATTGAAATAGCAAGTGCAGCACTTGGAAGAGAATTAAGAAAAAATGGTAGATCAGTTGAAGATCTTGGCTATGAAAATATAAAAAAATTAATAAACGATAGCAAAAGCAATGAATAATAGATATTTAATGACATTAAGACTACTTTTTATAAAATCACCTATGAAAAGAGCACGACTTATGAAAAAAATGGGGTGTTTTCAGAGAATGTGGTGATAGAGTAATGATTACATCAAGAAAAATCCCTCTTTATTCAAGACTTATATCAATAGGGGAGAATGTTTGGCTTGCATCAAATGTTCAATTTATCACTCACGATGTAAGTCACTTTATGCTTAATGGCATGAAAATATATGATAAAAAATTCAAAGAAAAAGTAGGATGTATATCTGTAGGGAATAATGTATTTGTTGGAGCAAATACTCAAATCCTATATGATGTCAAAATAGGTAATAATGTTATTATAGCAGCAGGTAGTATAGTTAATAAAGATATTGAAGATAATTCTGTTGTAGCAGGAGTACCAGCAAAAAAGATTGGGAAATTTGAGGATTTTGTTGAAAAGAGAAAAAATAATAATCTAGATGTTAGGGTTGACAACAAAAAATCAAAAATTGATCGATTAAGTGAAGATATTTTATGGGGAAATTTTCAAAAGCAAAGAAGATTTAGGTGAAAAAATGAAAAAAGAAAATATATTTCAGAAAATAAATAGAGTATTTGACAGCATTGAAAGAGATATAGATCCCAGTGCTTCAATATTTAAGAAATTGTATATTTTATTTGACTTTTCAAAAGAATACTTGTTTCACGGAGCATATTTTCTTGATTATGTCCAATACGATTTTTATGGAAAAAGAAGAAGAGAAAGAGATAAGTATGTAGTATTTGGTAGACTTCTTGAAATAATTGAAATATGTAATGACAAAAATAAGAAAAAAATATTTGATAGTAAGCCAGAGTTTAATAAATTCTTTAATAAATATATAAACAGAGATTGGTTGTTTACTAAAGATTCTACACTAGAACAATTTAAAAATTTCATCTCAAAACATGATGTGTTTTTTACTAAAGAATCAAATGGAATGTTTGGTTTAGGTGTAAATAAAATTTATAGTAAAGATATAAAGGATATTGAAACAACATATAATGATTTGAGAAATAAATCAACTTTATGCGAAGAATATTTGACTCAATGTAAGGAACTTAAAGAATTTAATGATTCTTCAATAAATTCTTTAAGAGTCGTAACAATTAGAAAAGCTAATAATGAAGTTGAAGTAGTAGGCGGTTTGTTAAGAATAGGCAGAAAAGGAAGAATAGCTGATAATTTTCACCATATGGGTATATGTGCATACCTAGATCCAAAAGAGGGTATAGTAAGCACAATGGGAATAGATAAAACTTATACTAGACATGTTGTACACCCAGACTCAAGAAAGCAGATAGTTGGCTTTAAAGTTCCACACTGGCATGATGTTGTAAAAACTGTAAAAGAAGCAGCTCTATTAGTGCCCGAGGTAAGATATATTGGTTGGGATGTAGTTATCAATGAAGATTACAAAGTTGTATTAGTAGAAGGAAATCCAGGAGCAGATCCTGATGCTGAACAAATTTCTACAAGAGAAGGTAGATGGTATATATATAAACCAATTTTAGAGGATATTAAAAATTTAAATAAGGAGTAATTATGATAAGTTTTATTAATGATTATAGTGAAGTAGCTCATCCCAAAGTTTTGGAAAATTTAGCTTTATTAAGTAATGAAAAAAACCCAGGATATTCCAATGATAAGCATTCAAAAATAGCAACGAATCTTATAAAATCTAAAATTGATGATAATAATGCATATGTTCAAATCCTAGTTATAGGTACTCAAACTAATCTTATTGCAGCAGCTGCCTTTTTAAGACCACATGAGGCTTTGATTACTGTAGAAACAGGCCATGTTCATGATCATGAAGTTGGTTCTATTGAAAGCACTGGTCATAAGTGTATTACAGTTAAAGGTGAATCTGGGAAAATTACAATTGATGATTTAAAGAGAGTTTGTAGTGATAAATATTGGGGTAATGCTGGAATTTTAAATATAAAACCTAAAATGGTATATATTAGCCAAACCACTGAAGTAGGAACATTTTATACTAAAGAAGAATTAACACAAATAAGAAAGTTTTGTGATGACTATGGCTTATATTTATATTGTGACGGTGCAAGACTTGCAAGTGCTTTAGATTGTTCAGATGTTACTTTGAAAGATCTTGCCAAACTTTGTGATGCTTTTTACATAGGTGGAACAAAGAATGGTGCTCTAATGGGTGAAGCAATGGTAATTATTAATGATAAGTTGAAAGAAGATTTTTTCTATATAGCCAAACAGAGGGGTGGCATATTATCTAAAGGATTTTTACTTGGTATACAGTTCGAAACTCTTATGAGTAATAATTTATATGAAAAAATAGGAGAACACCAAAACAAAATGGCTAATCTGCTTAGAGAAGGTCTAAAAAAATTAAACATTGAGATTATTAATGAATCAAAAACTAATCAAATTTTTGCAATTATTTCAAATAATATATTAGATAAACTAAGAAATAAATTTGCTTGGGAAACTATTAATACAAGTGATGACTCAACAGAAATAAGATTGGTTACAAGCTGGAGCACAAATAAAGAAGAGGTAAATTCTTTTATTAATAGTATCAGTGAGTACTTGGAAAATGAAGTTTGTTAGATTTAGGTATATAAAATTAGATTATATTAAA
>NZ_JAXDSU010000042.1:0-2136 GCF_034090325.1 Anaerococcus porci | reverse complement strand
TGAGACAATGTACGATGTAAGTAATGAATGGTATGAAGATATATACGATATGTCCCCATATGATATAGCTGAGCTATTTGAAAAAACTGTAAAGGACGAAGTAGGAATAACTGTTACATTTAAAGCGATAGACCTTGAAGTATCTATTTTAGAACACTAGAAATAAGGTATTAATAGGCGATAGAAATTAAAAATTCTCAAGGTAAATATCAGCAAGCACAATCTTAATTAAAAGCAATCTATAAAGACCATGTAGATACAATAGTTGGTAACTGTGATTCCACACTCTTTCTAAGGGGAAAAGAAACCATAGACCTATACAACACATCAGAAACAAGATCCAATCAAAACTCCTATCGTTTAAACTATCAAAAGTCAGGCAAAGACTTGATGAGTCAAGATGAAAAAACAGTAATGGATGGTGGAAAATGTATATTACAATTAAGAGGAGTAAGGCCTTTCTTGTCTTATAAATTTGATATTACAAAGCATAAGAATTATAAGTTGTTGGAAGATTTAGAAGAAAATTTGTTTTATTAAAAAGATCTAATAAGTATATATGATTAAAAAATTATATCGTTTAAATATTAAAGAAATACAAAGAAAAAATTCACAAAAGTTAGCAGAATTAAATGTCTACTTATGATAAATTATGATTATAGAAAATCGTCTTACTATAAATTGAAATATTACTTAATCGGGGGAAGAAATGTATTATAAGAATTTATGAAAATAAGTTGTAATATATAATACCTATATTAAAGCGTTAATAGTTACTAGCTATTCTAAATTAAAGAAATAAAGTTTTATTAAAGAACGATATATAATAATATGTTATGTGTTTGCGTGAAAGAATCCAATTAGTTTCCCATATCGAAATAAAAGTTATATTAAAAAGTAGAATAAGTTGAGAAAATAGAATAGAATTAAACATATAATCAGATAATTTAAGTGGAACTAGCTAGAGATTATCAATTATTTACAGATGCCTATTCTTATAAGACGCTAGAGAGACTAAAAGAACTAATAACATAAATTATATATAATATATGAAATAGTATACAAAAAGCTATTTAAACCTCAGATGATAAACTGATCAGATGAGTTAGCAAAACAGCCACTTGATAAGTATATAAATTTATTGATGCAAATACAGAATTATATTTGAGTCATTTATAACTAAGATAAGGAAAGGATAAAGGTGTAATCGTAATATGAATACTATATTATTAGAATCAAAACAGATAAATTTAGAAATATGGTTGCCTATATTGATATCTTTGATAACTCTTATATATACAATTTTAAACAATAATAAACTAAATAAGAGAACTAAAAAAAATGAAGAATCGAATAAATTAAATGAACAGTGGAAAAAAGATTTTGAAATTTATAAAGAAGAAATTAGACAAAAAGATATGATCAATACTAAGTTATTAACAGAAATAAGAACTAGAGCTTCAATCGTTCCGTATTTCAATATTGTATTAAATGATAACAGAATTAAAAGAGACAAAGATAGTTTAATACTAGAAGTCGGTCTTATTAACATTGGTAAAGAAAGTGCAACAAATATTCAATTAGATCCATTATATCCTGAGAAAAAATTGGAGGGTTATTTTATAGGTAAAGCATATCCCGGTAAGCAATATCATATTTATGAATATTTAAGTCAATATTATGCGATGGCAACAGAAGAAGTTACATTTAAGATTGTATTAAATTTACCTAAAGGTAAAGAAATGAGCGATTTTTTAAATTTTAGAATTAAATATGAGGATTTAATAGGTAACACTTATCAGCAGGAATTTAGATTTGGATTTTATATGATCAATGATTCTTTGGGATATAGTCAAGATAACAGTTCGTATATCCCTACTACAAAGGAAAAATAGAATTGAAGAGATAACTATGTTCGGGCGATAGAAATTAAAAAAACTCTATCGTCTTTTTTTATACTCAAAATTAGGAGGTTAAGTTGATAAGGATAAGAAGTCCCACTTAAAGCAATTTAATATATAAGACATTTAGCGATTGAAATATAAGTTCAGTCGCTTTTTTAATTGAAATTTTAGATTAAGGAGAAGAAATCAATGGATAGAGAAATGATAAATATTAATGCAAATTTAGTTAAGG
>NZ_JAXDSU010000032.1:0-4427 GCF_034090325.1 Anaerococcus porci | reverse complement strand
TTTTCTATTTGACCTACCTTCAACAAGTTTTAGGCCCTTCCACCTATGGCCCTTCATTGCTCTTTCTAAAGCGTAAGCCTTGATATCTTTGACCCATTGTTCCAGTTCATCTAATCTTGGTAGGATTTCTTCAATTTCATCGTCAGATAGTTCTGGTGGTAGGGTAAATTCCTCTTGTGCTAGTTTTAGGTTTTCTTCCGCTCTTTTTCTGCATTTATTCTTAGCTTTGCAGAAGATACACCATTCTCCACAAGAGAATTCTCCTTCGCCTATATATGCTTTCTCAGCAATCTCTCGTACGGATTCTCCCCACTCATAAAGTTCTATCTTTTTAATTTCATAAGATGAGATGTTACACCTTCTTGGTTGATAGATATGAAGAACTACTTTCTCGATATCATAAATTCCATCGAAGAGAGTCAGAGCACCAAGTCCATATAACATGAGTTGTGTGTTTTCTCTAGCGTCTACCAAAACACCTTGGCCATACTTTAAGTCAATTACATGGAGTTCTTTTCCTCCAACAACTACACAGTCAGCTGTGCCAAATGACTCTTTAACATAGTCCGATAAGTCAAGTCTTTCTTCCACAAAGACGGCTGGGCTTTCGTACCTACTTATTACTTCTGTCACATATGAAGCATATCCCTCAGTTAGCTCATCCATTTCTTCATCATAAAAATCCAAATCATCAGTAGGATCTTTTACATCTAAGCCTAATAACTTTTTTAGTTTATATTCTGCTAAGGCATGGGCTGAGGTGCCTTCAAGTGCATAAGAACTAACTTCATCTTCATATTTTTGAGAGAGCCTAACGCTTGGTGGACAGTGAATCCAGCGTGAACTACTTGATGCAGATAATATTGCGTGATCGCCCATCAGAGTTTCTCCACATCTGCTATCAAGTCTTTATAGTTACTTGGTTCAATCTCAGATAACTTTTTAGCTCCATACTTTTCTAAGAGTTCTCTTATCTTAGCTGTATGGCCTAATCTTGATTTGTCGGCTAGTATCTTTCTAACATCTTCAATCTCATAGGTCTTTTCATTCTGATTTACTTTCTCTTCCTTTTTAGGAACTTCCTCATCACTTTCTAAAGCTGTTAGTAGGACTCCTATACTTGATGCAAGATTCTCTGCATCAACCATTACATTTTTTAGCAATTTTATCCTTGACACCTTTTTTATCCTCCATTTCTTTTAATAACTGTCTTGCTAATTTTCTCGCTACAATTGATATGGCATATAAGCTTGTCGCCATTTCTTCTTTCTTTTCCATGAAGACTCCCTCCTCTCTTAGATGCTAGAGGTAAGAACCAAATAATTAATTCAGTTCTTAACCCCTTCACTAGCCCTAAGACAAAATCGACTATCTTGTTAGGATATTTTTTAGAATTTCTTTATTTTTTTTAATGCTTGTATTAATTTTCCACACAGAAACCTCTAAGATTTCAGCTAGTTGTCTTTGAGTTAAATCTGTGTGAAAAACTAATTTCATAAGTTTTCTATCAAAATCGGGAAGTTTTTCAATTTCCTCTGCTAATGCTTCCAACATCAGATGTTTAACAGCCATATTTTCAATTTCCGATTCATAAAAATGATTAATATTTTTTCTTTTATCTTCCTTTTTCATTTTTTCTACTTCATGTAGAGGAATAATACTCACTCCATCTTCAGCCATTTCCTTAAACATTCTTTGGCGTCTTTTCTGATATTTACGTTCTTCTCGAATTGCCTCTAAATAAGCTTCTTTACTAACTTCTTCTTTGTATACATAATAAGTTCCATCTTTTCTTCTGACTTTTATTAAGTCTTTTACATCCAAACCAAAATCTTCTGCTGCCTCTTTTGTCATAAGTGTTTCTAACCATCGTTTTTCCATTAAAAAAACCTCTCTTTGCCATCTCGTTTGAGATGCAAAAGAGGCGTTCAATTTGCTAGTCTTAGTTTTGTCCACGACAAATAACGGTAGCTGCATTGAAAGAGAAACTAATCTTTATCACTAGTTTCTATTCTTTTTGCATCTCCGTATTCGTGGCCACTCATACTTTTGAGATTTAATATTTTCGTACCTTGCTGGTACACTTATATTTTTACACACTTCGGGCTTTGATAAATATATGTAAAATTACTCATCACTTTAAAAAAAATAAATTGAAAAAATAAGAAAATTATGTGCTATAATATATTTAATGAGTGATTATTTCTAAATAATAAATTATTAAGGAGGAGTTAAAGATGACCGAGGATTTATCTAGAGAATTTTTGACATATTTTACATTTGAAAATGACAAATGTATCTGCGAAATTGAAAAAGTAGCTGATAATAAAACAAATCGTCTTGTCGAAAACTTAGTTGTAAAAAAAGTAAAAGAAAAAGATATTCCTGTGGCTTACTTTTATGGGGAAGGCTTAAAACTTTCTGATATAAAAGATAAATCTAAGAATAATATTCTTGGTGAATTTTTAGGCATAAAAAAAGACGATTTATACACTTATAAATCGTTCTTTGAAAAATATGGATTTTTATTTACGCTAGATGACGATGATTTTTATAGCATAGATATCGATAAGGTTAACGACTTGAAAAATAATTTACTAGCCTTTGTTTTCCTTATGAATAATCAATTTGATAATTATCTGTTTTATAAAGTGAATAGTGTTCAGGAATTGCTTGATGCTACCTTATATCTAATCTTTAAAGATGAGTCCGAATTTATAATAGGTGACAAAGAAGTATTTACTATTAAAAAAAGCAAAGTTAAAACAGTGATAGATGGCGCCAATTCACATAATGAAAGTTCACATAATATAAAACAAAAAATAGTAAATGGACAAAAGATAGAGTATTTTGAGATTAAAGATTTATTGTCTAAAAACGGAATCAACGAAATAGATGTCGAAACATATAATGATATAAAACTAGGAAATTTCCCACAATGGTTTAAAAATTTATGTAGAGTCTATAAAAATAAAAGACAATTATTAGATGATCCAAAGTATAATATTGTGGTTGATTTTTTATTTCATTTTTCAACAGAATATCTCACATTTTCTCAAAGTGATATATCATTAGAGGGGACATTTGAAGATAACTTATATGAAGACATCACAAAGGATAGAAAACTGTTAAAAGCCTTAATGGAAGTATCTAAAATTCTTTTAGAAGATGAATTTGAAACAAATCTTTCCAGCGTAACACCGAAATTTAACATCAATGACATGAAACCCGATTGGAAATTGCCATCTTTGTATACTGCTCTTTATTTTTCTTTATTTTATATGAATAGTAAAGAAAATGAATTGAGAAAATGTAAAAATGACAACTGTAAAGAGTTTTTCCAAGTTTCCAGAACGAACTCCAGAAAGATATATTGTTCTCTTGTGTGTTGTAATGCAGTTGCACAGAGAAATTATCAGAAAAAACAACTTCAAAAAAAGAAGTAAGTTTATGCCGCTGCATTTACTTACTTCTTCTTATTTTCATCAATACTATTTTTAATCGCATTTGATAATTTAAAAATCTCTTTTCCACTAGGTCGAATGCTATTTTTTATTAACCACTTTATATCTATTAATATTCCTTGAACTCTTTGATATTTTTCTTTTCCGTCTTTCCAGTCAGAAACAGCCTCTCCTATCGAATAATAATTTTCAACTTTTTCCTCAAAGTTATATACATCCTCACAAGAATCATACGGCATTAAAAAAGCGTTATATACTTCCATACCGGCTTTTCTCTCTTCTTCAAATTTCTCATCAAAACTTACATACTCTCCATATGAGATTTGCTTATTAATAGAACTGGAATTTGGTAGGTCGGACGGGAATCTTGTTACACCATACTTGTAATATTTAGCATCCAAGATAAATACATCCCCAGATTCCTTCATAATGGTGTCCGGCTCCAGAGCTGCATTTTCATTATTTTTCCCAATTTTTAGGAGCCACTTTGTCCTTGGAAAATAATAATTTTTTTCTACATTTCCAAACGTAGCTTGAATCAACCTTTCCCAAATGTATTCGAAATTATTTGTTCCAAAGTAAAATTGCTCGGGATCATCTATTGTGTTTTCAAAATTTAATATATCCAACATTGCTTGGAACAGTCTTTTATCTTTGTCAACATTGGTTCTTAATATTTTGTCACTAAGATATCTATTATACACCTGTGTGTTTTCAACAGGCTTAGGCTTTTTAGGTGATTGAAGTTTATATATCCAGCCTAATCTTATATAACTCTTATATACACAAAATTTATTTATTTCTGTTATCAAATCTTTGTCTGTTTCATTGTGCTGTTTCACTCTGTATTGTGGATACACTATTCCGTTTTCCGTCGGAATGGCATTCTTTGTTTCTAAAAGAACTGTTCTAGGCCAGTGAATTTGACCTGAAGTACCTCTTGTAAATTGTTCTTCTGTTATC
>NZ_JAXDSU010000024.1:0-6359 GCF_034090325.1 Anaerococcus porci | reverse complement strand
ATAATTATAATTTTAGGAAATAAAAAAAGCATCAACAATATCAATAATTTCGTGAGTTTGTCGATGCTCTTAGAGAATCCAAAGACTCCTCTTTTTTCATATTTAATTTTTCTCATAACAAGTTTTGTCTTATATATTTTTTACTGCCTTATAATAAGATACCGGCCAATCTAGCCTATTTATTGTATGATTTATGTCTTAGTTAGATTTAATTACCACTTTGATATTTTGTTATGCACGTTTATTTGTAATCTATCTTAGTCAGAGCTTATAAATACAAAATTACCTACTTTTATATTATATAAAATGCTACTTGTATTAGCCTAAAATCCTTATGAACTTACATAATCATTTCCAAAAGATTAGTATAAAGTTCATTTGCTCCAGATCAAAATATTTCTATTGCTATTTTATAATAAGATGAATCTGTAGTATCAAATTCTATATTCTTTTCCTATATTATTGAGAAAGAAATTTAGACAATTTCTACCATGTCTAGAAAAATTCACATAGTTATTATAGGCGTTGTTTATCATATATACTCTATAAAGAGTATGTTAAATCTTTCAGATCTATTGCTATATATTTTTATAAAAATGGATTGTAAAATCTTCCATCATTTACAAAAAATAGTGAAACGCCCAGAGCTAGTAAAATTATTACTCCTATTATAACTAGAAAGTCATTTCTTGAAAAATCCTTCGCCCTATACCAAGTCCTAGTCTTGTTTTTGCCAAAACGCCTTAGTTCCATTGCTTGGGCTATGGTTTCTATTCTTCCAAGGCTATCAAAAATTAGTGGCATTACTATGTTTGCACTCTCCTTAACTCTATCTATTAGTCCTACCTTACTGCTCATTTCTATTCCTCTGGCTTGACTTGCTTGTCTTATTTCATAGTATGAATTCTGTATATCTGGGATATATCTTAAAGCAAGAGCAACTGCGTAAGAAATTTTATATGATATTCCTATTCTATTTAGACTTGATGAAAATTCACTTGGATCTGTTGTTAGGATAAAGATTAGGGCTAGTGGGATTGTTGAAAAATATTTTAAAACTACATTAAATTCATAGAAAAGCTGTTCAGCTGTTAGTGAATACCTTCCTATTCCTTCAAATATTACATTTCTTGATCCGTAAAGTTTAACTCCATATTCTGGTTCAAAGATATAGATTGCTATAATATTTATCAGCGAAAAGACAAATACCACCTTTACCAAAAATGATACATCTTCCCATTTAATCTTTGCTATTTTCATAGTTATAAGTGATATTAGCATAATGAAAAATAAGTATCTTGTATCAAATGTCGTCATTACAATTATCGAAAGAAGGATAAAGACCATTAGTTTTGTTGTTCCTGATAGCCTATGAATAGGAGTATCATTTTTTATATACCCTAGTGTACTATTCATTTTCTACCCCTTTCATAAGAAATAAATCTTTCTATAAAATCTTTTGGATTCACACCTTTTATCTTTTTGCCAAGAGTAAACAGAGAGGTTTCTGCAAGATTTGCAGCTTTTATTAAATCCTTATTTGAGAAAAGTTCAGCAGGTTTTAAATCTGCTAAGATATTTTTGTCAGCTACAACTATAGACCTATCTGTGTATTCTTGGATTAAATGCATATCGTGGCTTATCATAAGGATTGTTAGTCCATATTCTCTGTTTAGCTTACCGATAAATTCCATCATTTGTGTATAATTCCTAAAATCCTGACCTGCAGTTGGCTCATCTAAAATAATTACAGACGGATTTAAAACAAGAATTGATGCAATAGTTACTCTTCTTTTTTGTCCATATGAGAGAGCAGCTATTGGCCAATTTCTAAATGGATAAAGCCCACAAACCTTTAAAATTTTTTCAACCCTTTCCTTTAATTCTTTCTCCTCTACTCCCCTTACCCTAAGACCAAAGGCAACTTCATCAAAAATCATTGTCTTTGAAATCATAGCATTTGGGTTTTGAAGCACAAAGCCAATCTTATCAGCAATTTCCTTAATTGAAAGAGTTTTTGTATCTACATCCTCAATTATTATAGAACCACTATTTGGTCTTAAAAATCCACATAAGAGCTTAGCAAGCGTTGATTTACCTGCACCATTTGGCCCAACAATAGAGATGATTTCTCCCTTATTAATAGTTAAATTTATGTTTTTTAAAACTTCTACCTTACCATAAGAAAAAGAAAGATTGTTTATATTTATTTCTCTAATAGCCTCTTTGTGGTCTTGTTTATAAGCAATTTGATTTGACCAATCTCTTAATTTTAATAAGTCCTCATAACAAAAATCAATCTTACTTATATCTGATAAATCCTTATATTTACTAAGATCAATACCCGCATAATTTAAAGCATCTATATATAAGGGCTTTCTAATACCTATCTTGTCTAAAATACCTGATTTTAATATATTTGTAGGATTATCATCTGCAACAATTTTTCCATCACTTACTGCCACAATCCTATCTGGATCTAAAAGTAAGGCTTCCTCGAGCCTGTGCTCTATTACAATTACTGTATAGCCTCGTCTTTCCGATAAGTTTTTTACAAGCTCCATAGTAGCTCGCCCGCTTTTTGGATCTAGGTTTGCAAGTGGTTCATCTAATAATAAAATTGGAACATCTGAAACTAATACTCCTGCAATTGATACAGTCTGTTTTTGACCTCCGGATAGATCAGATGGTTTTCTATCTAGTAGGTATTTAATATTTAATTCATCTGCCCACTTATGGACTATTTCTCGCATTTTTTCTATATGGACATTGTCATTTTCTAAAGAAAATGCTATATCTTCTGCTACTGTAAGACCTACAAATTGACCGTCTGTATCTTGAAGAACTGTTCCTACTGATAGGGATAAATCAAATATCGAAGATTCCTTTAGTTTTTTACCATCTATAAAGCAATCACCTAGTATATTGCCATCAAAAGTATTAGGAATTTGCCCATTTAGACTTTTAGCAAGAGTTGACTTCCCAGAGCCAGATGGGCCTACTATTACAATTTTTTCCCCTTCCTTTATCTCTAAGTCAACATCATAAAGGGTTGGAGCTTTTTGAGACTTATACTTAAAATTGTATTTATTAAATTTTACTAGTAGTTGCTTTTTAACTTCCATAATTAATCTCTACTTAATGAACCTTCTTTTATTTGAGTTTTAGCATAGGCTGTGATTAAAATTGTACCAAGGATTGCTACAGCTAGTGAGTTAAGTCCTGCTGAAACTAGACCTTGTGTAAATACCTTGTTTGCCGGCTCTGAATAGATAAGGATATCTAAAATTGGAGCAACAACAGCCCAGGCTACTATATTTGTGATTACTTGTCCAATATTAAATTTGATAATGTCTTTTTTTGTAAATTCACCATTTCTAAGATTTAGATTTTTGCCTACAAGTCCATAACCCAAACCTGTTACCCCAGATGAGATAACCCATGACCACCAAAGACCATATGTTAAAAGATCTTTAATTGCATGTCCTATAAAGCCAATTAATGCTCCTGCTACTGGTCCAAAAAGTACTGACATAAGTGCTAAAAATGGATAGGTTGTTTCAATTGATGTATTAGGAATAAAGCCAACTGGAATAGATAAAAATCTACCTAAGATAAAAAATACTGCCGCACCAATACCAATTGCTACTATTGTTGTAATCGAATTATTCTTTTTCATTATTTTTCCTTTCTAATATAAATTATCCAATCAGATCCTGTTCCTATTTGATAAGTATCTGAAAATGACGCTTGATTTATAGCAATTCCTAAGTTAATTAGCGAATTGATATAGGCTATAGTTTCACCAAGAGCAACATCTGAAAATGAATGACCAAAAGTCATTTGATTTTCATATTTTTTAATTTCTTTATTATAAATTGTGACTTTGATGCTATCGCCTTGATTTATACCAACTTTTTTTAAAAGATCTAGGCTTATATTTGTCCATAAAGAGCCAAATCTAATATCAAGTATATCAATTGTTCCTTCAATAACTCCATTTGTAATTGTAGCTTCTTTAATATCCTTAATCACGAGATTCTTTATTTCACAAGATTTAAGCTTTTCATAATAGTCTTCGTTTGTTGCAAGTTTTGCACCATTATAGGCATAAACATCCCTACCATGGAAGGTATGGCTATTTTCTGAAAATGGTAGCCTATCCTTAAGCTCATCTATAATTTTTGCTGATTTAAGTCCAATAAATTTTGCCACATGAGAAATAGTTCCATTATCAGGTGTTACTATATAGTGGTTTGAATTTGTTTTGACTACTATAGAATGTCTATCAGAACCTACCCCAGGATCAACTACAGATACAAAAACTGTTCCTTCTGGCCAGTAAGAAATAGTTTGTAAGAGCCTATATGACGCTTCAAATATATCGTATGGCTTGATTTCATGAGTTAAATCATCAACTTTGATATCAGGATTTACCATGTTGCTAACTCCATGCATTGCAGAAACTGCACCATCACCTAAACCAAAGTCAGATTGAAAAACTAGTGTACTCATTTTTATCCCCCTAAAAATAATTCATATGAAATTATCATATAATTTAATTATATTTAAAAAATAGACCTAGTCAATAAAAATAGCAATATATATTAAAAAAACACCATTCTTTACCAAGAGATGACTATGTATCTATCTCAAGCTTTAGTGCCTTACAAAAGATAGGTTCTAAAAAGCTCATCAAGCTTGCTATAGTCTTATTTTTATTATTATAGGTATATACTACTATTTTTTGTTAAATTATAATTTGACATTTACATGAATATTCTAAACAAGATAGTTTTATGTCCTTATTTAAAAAGTGCTTTTATAGGTTTTTCACATAGATTTTCTATTACCTTTGTTATTCTTAGCTTTAAAGTTACTATTTTCACTTTTACTTACATTTATATTATCCGTCAGTATCTCTATATTAGATAGCTTTACTACATAAATACCTATCTTTTTTCAAACAATTGATTGTAAGATTTAATTAGGTAATTTGATTTACCTATTTATTTTTAAAATATTCTACTAGATAAGCTTTCAAATGACTTTTTTTACACAATTATATATATGTATAATTTTTAAAAGTATAAAGTTCTTTCACCATAATATGAATAATAAATTATATACAGATATAAAAAATAGGGCTTTTTTGCCCTACATTAAAAATAGATATTAATTTGCTGGAACAAGAAGTTCTGTCAAGATATATCCTTCATATGACTCGAATATAACCTTTGACCACTCTCCATCAATTTCTGTTCTGTTTACTATATTCCCTGGTTGTAATTTTGCTACTATTTCTGAGTCTGTTGTTGTATTTCGTCTGATATTTGTTATATTATCTACTGTAAATGAACCTTCTATATTTTCATCTTTATTTTCTGTTTTTTCATCTTGATTTTTTGTTTTTTCTTCTTCATTCTCTATCTTTTTATTTTCTTTATTGTCTGTATTGGATGCATTTTTCTCATCCTTTTTCTCTTCTGATGGATTCTCTTTTTTAAGTTTAGCATTACTTGTGTCATTAGATTTATCTTTTTTACTATATTGTACATTGGCTTCAACTTGGCTTTTATTGTTTTCTTCAGGATGTCTTTGAGACTTGTAGTCTTCTTTTTGACAAGCAGACAAGATAAGTCCAAGGCTTAAAATAAATAAAATTTTCTTTTTCATAATAGCTCCTTATTTTTCTGTTTTTATGATTGCACTTATTTTTGCCCCAACATTTTCAAGCTTTTCTAGGGCATTTTTTAATTTTTTGTCCCTGAAATCTTTTTTAGGTGCAAGAATCATTACTGAGTCTACTAAGTCAGCATAAAAATGTGCATCATCATTTTTTTCATTGCTTGCTGTATCAAGTAAGATATAGTCGTACTTTTCAGAAAGTAAGTAAAATATATCATCAAGCCTATCTATATCAAGAAAACCTAGAGTGTCTTCTCTTTTTTCCGGAGCAAGTATCATATCAAGCCCTTTTTCTATGGAATCATTTATAATATAATTTTCATAAGGTCTTTCTTTTTCTAATATATCAACTAGTCCCCTATTTATCTCAACTTCTGCCTTTTCAGAAAGTGTTGGATTTCTAAAGTCTGATTCTATTATTATGACCTTATATCCATTTTTCGTGAGTATTCTTCCAAGATTGAGAATTATAGAAGTCTTATCTATTTTTTCAGTAGCTGGTACAAATTGAATAACTTCGTGTCTATCAACCGCCTTTATAAAGTTTTCTTTAAGATTTTCAAAAGCTTTTTTTACTCTTAAATTCTTGTTCTTATTAAACATCTAAATCACCATCTTCATATTTTGGTATATCAGATATAATCATATATTTTTTACCGTCATTTATGAAT
>NZ_JAXDSU010000026.1:0-2504 GCF_034090325.1 Anaerococcus porci | reverse complement strand
GAAATTTGTAAAAATTTTTATTTTGTTTTTGGTATTTTGTTATTTTCATTTTTTCTCCTATTTTTGGTATAATAAGAGTGCAGATAAATTCTGCACTTTTGTTTTAAAGACTTCCTAACTTTGGTCGGTGGGGGAGTCTTTTTTATTATTATTATTCATTTAAATATAAAATCTTATATGATAACCGTAGTTTTCTGTAGGACCATATTTATTTGTAAAAGGATCTAAATCTTTGCAAGGTCCTCCTGATATATCTGCTCTTACAAAATATGGCAATCTTGCTTGTCTTAAAAATCTTTCTTTATCAACATGTGCAATATAACCAATGGTTTTTCCTTGGATAGCAGCTCTTACAGCGTTTTTATCATATTTATTTGTTGGTTCTCTTTCTATTTTAATAAGTTGGTCTTTTAATCTGTGGTATTTATAGACTCTACTCAAATTACTTTTATCTAATTTTTTCCAGTATGGATTTTCATGATCTTTTAAAAAATCTTCTAAATTTTCTGTGTAATAATATGTTCCAACTAATTCAAAATAATTATAATCGCTTTGGAAAGTAGGCTGATTTATATTTTTATTCATTTTTTGATTATTACTTAGATTATTTAGTAAATTTTTTAAATTATTTTTAGTATTTTCTGGAAGTTTGTTTTTAATATATATAAATATTAATATAGGTATGGATATTAAATATATTAAAAGCAATATAGCTCCTAAATTTTCACTAATACCACTTATTATAGCTGTTACAAAGAAACCTCCAATTAAATATAGTATTATATGTTTTATTCTTATATTTTTCATTTTTATTTCTCCATTATAATTTCAAACATTTATTTACTACCCTTACAATACATTCCAACCATTTCTCCAAGGACTCTAACATCTTGTCCATCCCCTTCTCTTATTATGATAGGGGAGTAAGACTTATTTTCTGGTTGTAGGATTATTTGGTTTTCTTTTTTGTAGAATCTTTTTAGGGTGGTTGTATCGTTAACAAAAACTGCGGCTATTGTTCCGTTTTCCACTTGGGGAGTTTGTTTGAAAAATACTAAATCGCCTTCGTTGATGCCTACATCTATCATTGAATCTCCATCAGCGTAAAGACAGAAGTCTGAGTTTATTATTTCTGGGTCTGCTGGGAAATATCCCTCGTAGTTTTCTACTGACATTACTGGTTTTCCACACTGGATGTGTCCTAGTATGGGGATTTTTATTATTTTTTTTACTGGTATTACTCCAGGTATATTTGATAGGTCGGTTTTGTCCTTTTCCCAACCCATAATATAAGATGGAGATACATCAAAAAGATTGGCTAGAGCTTCAATTTTATCTTGTGGAATATTAGTTATTATTCCATTTTCATACTTATGTAAAGTTTGTTTACTAGCTCCTATAATTTTACCAACTTCTTCTTGAGTTAAATTTCTTTCTGTTCTTAAATTTTTAATGATATTTCCTTTATTTATTTTCATAATATTTACCTCTTATATAAATAATACAACAAAAAAACTTTTAAAGCAACAAAAAAGTAAAAGAAAAGGTAAAATATATCTTGACAAGTTACAAAAAGCATTGTATTATATAAATAACTTAATAAGTTACTGAAAGGAGTGATGTATTTGAGAAGAGATGAATTGAAAGGAATTATTGTAAGTAAAGGAAAAACTCAAAAAGATGTTGCAGATTACTTAGATATGTCTGAAAAAACTTTTAATACGAAATTAAAAAATGGAATATTTGGATCAGATGATATTGATAAAATGATTGATTTTTTAGACATAGAAGATCCTATGTGGATTTTTTTTGACAGAAAAGTAACTTTAAAAGATACTAAGCAAATATCCTTTGTTAAATTGAAATAAATTAAATTATGGAGATTTCTTTTGGTAGAGAAAAAAAGACAGAGGAAAGGAGGATTTATGGAGGATAAGATTTTAGATAATAAAGAGAATAGAGATGAGCCTAAGGTCATTGTAGTTGATGAACTTAGGGTTAGAGATATTAAAGAGTTTGAAAAGGCTGTTGAGGATTTAGATGATTTAAGGGAAAAACATAATATTATTTTATCTTTTGGGGAGATTAATATTATTTGCTAGGAATTTAAAAGAGCACTTTCGTGCCCTTGTATTTAATCTTAACGCAATTGTTTAAATGGTTTGCTTATAGGTTTGGATATTGCGTTCTGGTTTTATTATAGCAGATTGGGGGGGTATGGAGATTTAATTTGGTGGTGTAAAAAAAGATGGAGAAAAAGAAAGGAGGGGCTTATGAAATTTTTAAAGGATTTTTTTAAGGAAATTAAAGAAGGTGGAATTGAAAGAATGGAAGAAAGGCTGATGTGGATTGGTAGTGATTTCTTTTGGTTTTTTATGGATTGGATTGCTCCTATTTTATCAGCCTTAGCTGTTTCTTTATTGGTTAATTATTTTTTAAGAAAATAGAAGGTTTGTTAGAACGCTTACTAATAAAGCTACCAAGGACGGAAATAGAAATGAACG
>NZ_JAXDSU010000067.1:0-51174 GCF_034090325.1 Anaerococcus porci | reverse complement strand
AGGAACAGAAATGGTAATGCCAGGAGACAATGCAACATTCAAAATCACATTACAAAAACCAATAGCTCTTGAAGAAGGACTAAGATTCGCAGTAAGAGAAGGTGGAAGAACAGTTGCTTCAGGAGTTGTAACAAAAGTTATAGCTTAATTAAATAAGAATTAATATTTTGATTTATCCCAGGCCTTAGCCTGGGATTTTTTAAAGTACATAAATTTAAATAAGTTAATAATGATAAAATAGTAAATACCTAAATAAATTTATAAAAAAATGATATTTATAATATATGTAAATAAATTTCTAAAGAATATTAAAAGTATATTCTAAAATTTTAGGTATTAAGGAGTAATTATGAATGAAAAATTTAAGACATTAAAAAAGGTATTTAAAAATATATTTTTTATATCTGTGCTAATACTAATAGTTTTAGAATTTAGAAAAATCTCTAAGGAATTAAGTTTTGATGAAGTAAATAATATTTTTAGAAAACAGTCCTTCATATCACTAATTTTTATGGCAATTTACGGTATTTGTGCCAACCTTCCCCAAGTTTTATATGACTTTGTTTTTAATAAGGAGATAAATAGTGATTTAGATAAAAGATATATAGGAGAAACTGCTTTTACAATTAATAATTTTAATGATGTACTAGGTCTTGGAGGGCTCATTTCAATAGGTTTAAGAAAGACCTACTATGGCAAGGGAAGAAATTCATCTGAAATGATTGGAAAAATTATGAAGCTTTTAGTCTTTCTTCCTACTGGATTGGGGTTTTTCTCACTTTTGTCTTTAATTTCTTTACATTTTCATCCTAATGAAAAATTAGAAAATTATTATATTCTTCTTATAGGAGCAAGTTTATACTTACTATTTGTACTGGGTCTTTCAATTTTAAAAAAGATTGAATTTAGTAAGTCAAGTCAAATTAGTCTATTTTTGATCTCGATTTCTGAATGGTTTGGTGTAATGAGTTCCTTTGTAGTTATAGGACTTTTAATGGGGGTTAAATTTAATATATTTAAACTTGCTATACTTGTAGTAATTGCAAATATTATTGGATATATTTCTATGATTCCAGGTTCTATTGGGTCATTTGATTTGGTAATTCTTCTAGCATTATCAAGTCAAGGAATAGATGAGGAGCTGGCTTTCACATGGATTCTACTTTATAGGATATTTTATTACCTACTTCCATTTTTAATAGCATCTGGATTTTTTATTAAAAATTTAAGTAAAGTATTTAATATAAAAGATGAAAAATTTATAAGACGACTTACAAGAAATATCCTTATTATAGTAAATTCGGTTTTGATGTATGTGTTTGGTCTTTTTATGATTCTTGCTGCAACTCTTCCAAGTAAGGCCTATGGGTCAGGAATTATTGCAAGATTAAATCCTATAAAAGCATCTGCAATTTACCAGTTTCCATCAATTCTATTTGGTTTTATTTTTATAATTATGGCAAGGGCCTATATATCAAGGCAAAAAAAATCAAATATTCTAAATCCTATAGTATTATCCTTAGTCCTAATCTATACCTATCTTACAGGCTATAGCATATCTACTATGGTCTATATATTATTAATGCTTATTATTTGGATATTTACAAGAAAAGGTATGTATACAAAACAATTCCTCTATGCAAATGAAGATAGACTTGTTGATTTTATCCTAACCAATACTATGCTTATAATCTATGTTGGAGGCATACTAAAGTCAGGCTCCATAATTGATGCTTACATAGCTAAAAATAGTGACTTTGTGGTAGTACCTTTTGAGTATAATTTTATTTCTATAGTAGTAAGTATCTCATTAATTTATTTTGTTGTGTTTATTATAATAAAATATCTTCAAGGTAAAAAAATTATTATAGGTGAGGACTTTGATAGAGATAGATTTGTAAGTCTTTGTGAAAATAAAGGTGGATCAAAAGAAGCCTTTTTAGCCTTCTTAAATGATAAATATCTATATTGGTACAAGAAAGATGATGAAGACTTAGCATGCCTTCAATTTAGGAGAGTTTCAGACAAATTAATAGTAATGGGAGATCCCATTGGGGATAAAACTTTCTTTTTTAACCTATTAGATTCCTTTATTAATGAAGCAGATGATTATGGCTATAATATCGTCTTTTATGAGGTAAGTAAAGAAATCACTTTAAAGCTTCATGAATATGGATTTAATTTTATGAAATTTGGTGAATGTGCTAGAGTTGATCTAAGTAGCTTTAATTTAGATGGCAAGAAGAACAAGAATTTAAGGAAGTCTATAAATAAGCTAAATAGAGAAGGGTATGTATTTGAAATCTATGAAAAGCCACATAAGGGAAAATTCCTTCAACAACTAAAGAAGATTTCAGATTCATGGCTTGATGGTAAAAAAGAAAAGGGATTTTCTTTAGGCTTTTTTGATAGAACTTACCTTAATGAATCAGATATAGCCGTAGTTTATGATAGAGATAGAAACATTATAGCGTTTGCTAATCTTCCTTATGGAAATATTGAAAATTGGATGACTGTTGATTTAATGCGCTATAAGAAGGATGCAAATCCTGATGGGCTTATGGACTTTTTATTTATAAATATTTTTAACTATTGTAAGCAAAATGATATAGAATACTTTGACTTAGGAATGGCACCCTTATACAATGTTGGTGTTATGAGACATTCTTTTTTACAAGAAAAACTCGTTTATTTGATATTTAAATTTGGTGACTTTTTTTATTCCTTTGAGGGGTTAAAATCATATAAAGATAAGTATGCTACAAAATGGGATGAGAGATATCTTTCATATTCAAGAGGCTCTTCACTTTTCTTTTCAGCTCTTTCTTTAATGTATGCTTCAAATAGAAAGTAAAATTAATTTTACAAATTAAACTCTCATTAAGGGTAGATTTATTAAAAAGCAAATATAAAGGGGGATTTATGAACAAGGTTTTAGAAGTAAAAAACAAAATAAAAGAAATTACCGATAAAAATCAAATTAGTACTATATTTAAGGATAAGAAGACATCTGTAGACTTACTTATTGATTATAAGTCAGGAGAATATAGTGGACTTAGGATTTCAAAAGAGCTTGAAGGTGAGAGTATAGAAATAGACACTAAGTATTCATGGATAATAAATAATGACAAGCCGAGTGATTGGGTTGAGCTTGATCAAAATTCCAAAAACGCAATTGATGCTTATGCTATAAGCCATTTTGATTATGATGATATAGATGAGGATGATTTTAAAAACTTAAATAAATATTTAGAGAAGGATCTAAGTAATGAATATAAAGAAAATAGTAAAAAAATCTTAAAGAAAATAAAATCTGAATTAGAGATAATAAGAGATGGAAACTATCCTAATGATCTAATAAAGCTATTTACAAATAAGTTTGAAAAAATCAAGAAAAATAATGGATATAATCTAAAATACATAGATGATTCCATTTATATAAAGATAAATACAAAAAAAGAAAATATAAAAGTTAAAAATAATTATTCCTATGAAAAGAAAATTGATATCAATAATTTAGTTAAGGGATTTGATATTTCAAAGATAGAAGAATATCTAGAACAAAAAAGAAAGAAAAAAGAGTATAATGATAAAATGATGGATTTTGATGACTCTTTTGATATGTCAAGCATCCATGTTTCTAGATCTACTATGTCAAGTGATAAGAGGGATATTGACTTAGATAGAAAAGAAAGAACTAAGAATAAAAAATAGGGGGATATATGGAAAATCCAATAGTAAAATTTGAAATGGAAGATGGTAAAAGCTTTAGTGCAGAACTTTTTCCAGAAGTTGCAGAAAATACAGTTAATAATTTTATTTCTTTAGTAAAATCTGGTTTCTATGATGGTCTTATTTTTCACAGAGTGATAAAGGATTTTATGATTCAAGGTGGAGATCCTGAGGGAAGTGGTATGGGAGGACCTGGTTATTCAATTAAGGGGGAATTCTCCCACAATGGATATGAGAATAATCTAAAACATGATAAAGGAGTTTTATCGATGGCAAGATCTTTCATGCCAGATTCTGCTGGAAGCCAATTTTTTATAATGCATAAAAAATCTCCTCACTTAGATGGTGAATATGCTACCTTTGGAAAAGTTATTCAAGGTATTGAAGTAATAGATCAAATAGCAGAAGTTAAGACAGATATGAATGATAAACCTCTTGAAGATGTAAAAATAAAAAAAATCACAGTTGATACCAAGGATTATGATTATAAAGAAGTAGAAAAAATATAAGGCAAGAGACTTTTACAAAAAAATTGTAAAAGTCTCTTTTTTTTATAGAAATTTAAAATAATAAGGTATAATAAATTCGTTGACAATTTAAAATTATTGGAGGAATTATGACATTTAATGATTTATTGGCTGCTATAGGTGTTGTGATAAATGGTATACCACAAGCACTCTTGGGCCTATCTGTTGGTTTTGCTGCATTTCCTACATCTCTTGGATTTGCAATTGGAGTAATTGCTTGTCTTTTATTACAATCTCCTATACCTATATCCATGCAGGCTGAGACTATTGCCTTGGCAGGCTCTTATGGAAAGGATATAAGAGAAAGGCTTTCTGTTGTATTTTGGGCAGGAATTATAATGTCCATTTTAGGTATCACAGGAAGTTTAAATTTTATTGTAAATCTTGCAGGTGAATATGTACTTAACGGTATGATGGCAGGGGTTGGACTTATACTTGCAAAAATTGCTGTAGATGGGCTTAAGCTTGAAACTAAGATGGTAAGTTTAATATCAATATTAACAGCCTTATTTACTTATTTTATTTCAAATAGGGATTTGGTTTATACAATTATAGTATCAGTAACAATTTCATCTATTTATGCAAATGTAAAGAAAATGGAAATAGGTAAAAATTTAAAAAAAGAAGAGAGAAAATTATCCATAAAAAAACCTATAATGAACAAAGATATTTTAAGGGGTGCCTTATCATTGGCATGTCTTACAATAGGAGCTAATATTGCCTTTGGAAATATAACTGCATCTCTAGGAAGCTTTCAAGCAAATATTGATCATTTAACAATTTATTCAGGTCTTGCAGATTCTGTATCATCACTTTTTGGTGGTGCACCAGTAGAGGCAATAATTTCTGCAACAGGCGCAAGTGATAATCCTGTAAATAGTGGTGTTTTGATGATGGTGATTTTAGGTGTAATTATGTTTATGGGACTTTTACCAAAACTTGGAAAGTATGTTCCAGGTGAGTCTATTCATGGTTTTTTGTTTGTTTTAGGAGCATTAGTGACCGTACCAACAAATGCAAATCTTGCTTTTGCAGCAGGTGGTGATACAATACTTGTAGCAGGTATTGCAATGGCAACCACAGCTGCGAGTGATCCTTTTATGGGACTGTTGGCAGGAACTATTCTTAAATTTATAATTTTATAGGAGATAAGATGGAATATTATAACTTAGAAGTGTGTGGACTTAAAAGAAGACTACCTATAATTCAAATATCTGATAATCTTAAGATAGCATCTTTCGTGCTTCTTGGAGATTGTGAGCTTGCTACTAAGGCGGCTTATGAATTGAGTAAGAATCTTTCGTGTGATATTATTGTTACAGCCGAGGCTAAGGGTATAACTCTTGCTCATGAAATAGCAAAAAATCTTGGAATGAAAGATTTTATTGTAGCTAGAAAATCTAAAAAAGCTTACATGAATGAAACTATAGACGTTGATGTAGATTCTATAACTACTAAGAATATTCAGAAATTATACCTAGATAAAGAAGATTTAGATAAAATCAAAGGAAAAAGGGTGGCTTTAGTTGATGATGTAATATCAACAGGTAAGTCACTTGAGGCTTTGTCTAATTTAGTTACAAAGGCAGGAGGTAAGATAGTCAAAAAGCTTTCAATACTTGCTGAAGGTGATGCTAGCAAAAGAGATGATATTGTATATTTAGAAAAATTACCTCTATTTTATGTATAGTAAGAGACTTCCAAGATTTTCTTGGAAGTTTTTAATTTCAAAATTACATCTAACTAGATATAATATATATTATAGGAGATATTATGAATTATGAATTAAGAGCCTTTATTGGAATTTCCAGATTAAAAAACTCAATAGATAAAAGATCTAGTAAGCTTATGAGAGAATATGACTTAAGTCTTCCTCAGTTTGCGGTTATGGAAGCTCTTTATAGCAAAGGTGATATGTGTATTGGAGAAGTTAAAAAGAAGATTTTATCTACATCTGGCACTATGCCAATTATTGTTAGAAATTTAAAGAAAAAAGACTATATCTTTTCATACAAGGATAAGAAAGATAAGAGAAGAGAGATTCTTTCGTTGACAAAAAAAGGATATGAATTAATTAATGAAATTTTTCCAAGAAACCAAAAGATTATAGAAGATTCTTTCAATAATTTAAACTCTAATGAAATGAAAGACTTTGTAAAATTGTTAAAAAAGATAGATAATTTAAAAAACTTGCTATAAATAAAACAGCAAGTTTTTTAAATCATAATATTATATAAATATTTAGGATTAAAAAATAAAGTAAATATTAAAATAATATTAACATTAGAATAATTTTAATATTTTAACTTGTTTTATTTTAAATCATATGTTAAAATCTTATTTGTAATGATAATTACTTTCAATATTGATCGCGCGTGATAATATTAAAAATAATAATAGGATGGTAGAATATGAAAATAAAAAATATTATAGCAATATCAATACTTGCCTTTGTATTAACTGCTTGTGGACAAGGTCAGGGTGCAGATGTAGCAAGTAATAAAAATACTGATTTAGTAAGCAATGAAAAATCAAGTGATAATGTAAAAGAATCTAATGTAATTTCAAATGATAATTCAAATAAAGATAAAGAAAATGATACTGTAAAAATTAAGGATATTCATGGAGAAGTAGAAGTTAAGAAAAATCCAAAATCAGTAGTTTCTTTAGATAATAGAACTTTTGAGACACTTGAATCTTGGTCGGTTGAACTAAAGGCTGTACCAAAGGATGTTATGAAATCTGATAGTTCCTATGTTAAGGATGATAAGGTAGAAAACATTGGAAACCATAGAGAACCTAACCTTGAGGTACTAGCTGCTGTAAAACCTGATTTAGTAATAGTCGGTCAAAGATTTGCTCAATACTATGATCAAATAAAGGAATTACTTCCAGAAGCAACAATTATAGACTATTCTTATGATGTATCAGCAAAAGAAGGAAATTCTGGAGAAAATTTAATAAATGGCTTAAAAGAATCCACAGAAGGTTTGGGAAAAATATTTGGAAAAGAAGATGAAGCCAATGAATTAATTAAGAAATTAGATAAGTCTATTAAAGATGTTAAAGATAATTATAAGGATCAATCTGTAATGAGTCTTGTTGTAAGTGGAGGGGAGATAGGATTTGCTGCTCCTCATTCAGGAAGAGTATGGGGACCACTTTATGATATCTTTAACTTTAAACCTGCTTTAGAAGTGAAAGATTCATCATCAGATCATAAGGGAGATGATGTTTCAGTTGAGGCTATAGCAGAATCTAATCCAGATTATCTTTTAGTTTTAGATAGGGATGCGTCAATGGCAGATAAAGAAAATAAACCTGCTAAGGATGTTATAGAAGAATCTGAGGCACTAGCCAACACTAATGCTGTTAAAAATAAAAAGATTGTATATGCACCAAATGACACATATTTAAATGAGTCAATTCAAACCTTTACTAAAATTTTTGAATCACTTGCAGAAAGTTTTAAGTAATTTATGAAAATTAGAGTTAAGAAGAATAAAATTTTGACTCAGCCTTTTATACTAACTATAATACTGACAATTGCCTTAGGCATATTGTCAGTATTTACTGGAGCATATGATATAAGTGGAAATGAAGATGGACTTAGGATGATATTTATTACTAGAATACCTAGAACTATATCCCTTATGCTTACTGGTCTTGCTATGAGTATGTCAGGAATAGTAATGCAGCTTTTGACTCAAAATAAGTTTGTAGAACCTACAACTACTGGAACTATTGAGTGGGCAGGTCTTGGTATAATAGTATCTTTTCTAATCTTTAAGGCACCTTCTTTAACAATGAGAATGAGCTTTGCTATTATCTTTTCTTTTTTTGGTTCCATGGTATTTTTCTTATTTTTAAGAAAAATCAAACTAAAATCATCTCTCATTGTACCTATAATTGGGATAATGCTTGGTGCGGTAGTATCAAGTATTTCCACTTTTTTATCCCTAGTATTTAAGATGAGTCAGTCACTTGAAATTTGGTTTCAAGGCTCTTTCTCGTCAGTAGAAAGAGGAAGATATGAATACTTATATTTAATAATTTTAGTTTCAATACTTATCTTTATTCTAGCTGACAGACTTACTATAATAGGACTGGGAGAAGATATTTCAAAAAACTTAGGTCTTAACTATGAGCTGCTTTTACTTATTGGAACAAGCTTGGTTTCTTTATGTGTGGGTATAGTTTCATCAGTTATTGGAAATCTTCCATTTTTAGGGCTAGTAGTGCCAAATCTTGTATCAACCTTTAGGGGTGATGATTTAAAAACTAACCTTTGGTGGGTTGCTTTAATTGGAATGATAACAATATGTCTAGCAGATATCATTTCTAGGACTATTATTATGCCTTTTGAAGTTCCGGTTTCTTTGATTTTGGGAACATTTGGCTCATTTGTATTTATTGTTTTAATCTTATATAAAAGGAGGAAAAATGTATAATATTATAAGAAGTTCTTTTAAAAGTAAAAAAGATTTTAAAAATTATATGCTTATATTAACTTTTATGGTAATAATTTCTATATTGTTAAGCTTTTTATTGTTAAATTATAATAACCCAGTACCTATGGATTCTTCTTCGTATAAGATTATTGTTAAAAATAGGATGAATACAATAATTGCTATTACTATAGCTTCTGTTTGTCAAGCTCTTTCAACTATTAGTTTTCAGTCTATAACTAATAATAGGGTTATAACTCCATCACTCTTAGGATTTGAAGCTGTATATTCAACTATACATACAGCTATGATGTTCTTTTTTGGAGTAAGTGCATTTTTAGCTTTTAGAGATGTATCATCTTTTGTACTACAAATAGCTATAATGGTGGTTCTTTGCCTTCTTCTTTATGGATTTATGTTAAATGGTAAGTATGCAAATATTCACTATATGCTTTTGATTGGGGTTGTAATAGGAACAGGACTTAGATCACTTTCTGCTTTCATGAGAAGAATATTATCTCCATCAGAATTCGATATCTTGCAAGCTAAGCTTTTTGCATCAGTTTCAAAGTCAGACCCATCATATTTTAAGATAGCTATACCTATAGTGCTTATATCAAGTCTTATCTTATTTTTATATGCAAATAAGTTAAATGTTTTAAGCCTAGGAAAAGATATAGCTGTTAATCTTGGATTAAATTATAAAAGACTTGCTAACTTAATATTGATTTTAGTATCCATACTAATGTCAGTATCAACTGCCCTTGTAGGGCCAATGACATTTTTTGGATTCCTATCAGCAAGTATTACCTATGAAATATGTAAAAGTTTTGACCATAAGTATTTATTTATTATGGCAATACTTCTTGCTTTTTCAATCCTTAGTTTATCATATTTCTTAATGTTTCATGTATTTTCAGCTCAAGGAGTAGTAACTATAATAATAGAGTTATTTGGAGGACTTTTATTTTTATCTGTTATACTTAGAAAGGAATCCTTATGATAAAGATTAGTAGTTTAGAAAAACAATATTCAAGTAAGGTCAAAATTGGTCCTATAGATTTAGAAATTCCAAAAGGCTCTTTTACATCTATAGTAGGACCTAATGGAGCAGGTAAGTCTACTCTTTTACTTATGCTAGGAAGGCTCTTAGAGATGGATAAGGGAGATATTTTTATAGATGATTTTGATATTAAAAGAACACCATCAAATATTCTATCTAAAAATCTTGCAATTTTGAGACAAGAAAATCATTTTGTAACAAAACTTACTGTAAAGCAATTGGTATCTTTTGGAAGATTTCCCTATAGCAAGGGTAGGCTTAACGAAGAAGATGCAAAAATAGTAGATAAATATATATTATATCTTGGTTTATCTGAACTAAAGGACAGGTACCTAGATCAGCTTTCGGGAGGTCAAAGGCAAAGGGTGTATGTAGCAATGGTTTTAAGTCAAGAAACAAATTATATACTCTTAGATGAACCTTTAAATAATCTTGATATAAGACGTAGTGTTGAGATGTTAGAACATCTAAAAAATATAAGCAAAGATTTTAAAAAGACAATTGTTATGGTGATTCATGATATAAATTTTGCGGCTAAATATTCTGATTATATATGTTGTATGAAAGAAGGAAAGATTAAAGAATTTGGAAGACCAGAAGAGATAATGTGTAATAATAAATTATCTAAAATTTTTGATACGGATATTTCTATAATAAAAGGACCTTACGGACCTGTTGCATGCTATTAAAAAGAGCACTTGTATTATAAAAACAAGTGCTCTATTAATATCTTAAATCCTAAAAACATCAAGATTAGTCCACCTATAAGTTCTGAAATCTGCTTGCTTTTTGTACCTAATTTACTTCCTATATTAAATGCAAAAGATGATAGGATAAAGGTTGTTATCCCTATTATTAGACTTGCATTCACTATATTTACATCTAAAAAAACAAAAGATACACCAACAGCCATGGCATCTATACTTGTGGCAATACCCAATGAAATTAAATCTTTGAGGCTAAGCCCCTTATTTATTTCACAGCTTGGATCTCTTGATTCTCTTATCATTTGAAAACCTATTATAAATAATAAAACAAAAGCAACCCAATGGTCAACTGCCCTTATAGAATTAGCAAAGCTTGAAGCAAGTAAATACCCTAATACAGGCATAAAAGCTTGAAATATTCCAAAACATAAACCTATGGATAGGGTGTTTTTTAATTTAATTTCTTTAATTTGAAGACCCTGACATATACTAGCAGCAAAAGCATCCATGCTAAGGCCGAAAGCCAATACTAATATTGAAAATAGACTCATATATACTCCTTTTACTAACCCAAAAATTATACTATAAAATAAAATTTAAGCAAATTATTGATTTTCAAGCTCTATTATCTTATCTATTATAGCTTGCTCTGAAAGCTTGTCATAGGGATTAGAATCTATAAATATGTTAGGATTTGTTTTTTCAATTTCATTTATTTTACCTGAAGCAGTTAAACCTAATTCCTTTGGAAATCTAAGTACATAGCCTGAATTAGGTAGGTCAATTTGCATAGGATCAGAACCTATACCATCTCCACCAGTTTTTTCACCAACAAGTGTTGCAAGCTTTGTCTCACTACAAAATGATGCAAGCATTTCGGCTGAAGAATAAACTGAAGAGTCAACTAGAAGATAAATATTTCCCCTAAATTTTATAGAATCTTCACTTGGATTAATATTAGAAGTATAGTATTTATAATAATCAAATTTTGATAAGATTTCTTCTGTTTCATTTGAAAATTCAGTTTTACTTAAGAGCCTACTTACTCCTTCTTGATATTTTTCCTGACTTATAACTTTCTTGTTAAGTTTTCCATGTTTTATGAAATTATAATACTTACTTGTATATGGTTTATCTATAATTTGTGGAAGCAAGAATTCTTGCCAGTAATTTGAATCGCCTCCTCGGTTTCCTCTTATATCAAGAATTAAGGCCCTTTTATTTTTTAAGGTTTTTAAATAATTTTTAATAAGCTTTTGATCTTCATAGGCTTTGTCATAATTTATCATCTTATTTATTTTTATATAGCCTATATCTTCATTAATATTTTGAACCTTAACATTGTCATTTGAAGTTGATTTGATTGAGGAATTTCCCTTTAGATTGTAGATTTCATTTTCCTTAAAAGTTTGCTTATAATCATTATATTTTAGATAGTTATTTATTCTTTTATTAGTTAAGTTATACCTTTTTCTTACATTTTGTTTTTCATATATATGGCTTATGTCATGTCTCCAATTATATTCTGGGACTTTATAATAAGTTAGGTACATATCTAGAGCTTGGTTTTGGTCTATAAGCTGGGTATGGTCGTTATTTAATTCATAAAGAATTTTATTCATTCTAAGCCCAAAATCAATATCATTTTTTGACTTTCCTATATAATCTTTATATTCTTTCTTGTTAGCTAGCCAATCAATATTATAAATTTTTTTATTTATATCAAAGTAAGGATAATATTCTTTTAATGTATTATATACAAATTCAAAATCCTCCATATACTCTTTTTTATCTAATTCTCTTTTATCCCCTTCTTCAAGACTGGGTAAGTCTATTTGCTTGGGGTCATTTATACTTAGTTTTTTTAAGAATATAAAAATTAAAAGAGCTGAAATAAGAGTAAAAATAAAAAGTAATCTTTTTTTCATTATTCACCTCTATTTCATTATAGCAAATATATACTTTAATCTTATAATTTCCTAAGACTTATTAAATATGGTGGATTATTAACTTGGTTTAAAAAGTCGTATTTTATAACTTGATAGATTTTTTGATCAAGATTTTCCATAAATTCTTCTAAAAACTCTCCCTCAAGTCTTCCACTTTCATGACCTGGATAAACACAAATTATAATAAGTCCATTGTGATTTAAAAGTTTAAGAGATTTTTTTAAGGCTCTTATAACAGTCTTATAATTTGTTGTGATGGACTTATCTCCTCTTGGCAAATAGCCAAGATTAAATATAAAAAGGTCTATTTTTTCATATATATACTTATCTATATTATCATGACTATCTAGGATGAATTTAAAATTAGGACAGGAACCTATAAGATTTTTTGTATTTTCCATTGCCTTTTTTTGTATATCAAAAGAATAAAGCATTCTAGGATTAAGGTTTTTGAGTATAAATTCTGAATCTTTACCATTTCCTGCTGTCATATCACAAGCCCTTATATTTTTATCTATTCTTTCTTTTATAATAAGATGAGCTAATTTTACTGGGTTATTTATTTCAGTATAGGTCATGGTTTTTAATGTCCTTACCATTTATATTTTTAAAAAATCTAGAGTCGGCTTCTTCTTTCTTAATTTTTATACCCATTCTGTGCATCTCATTTAATTTAAATATCATTAGATTTACATTTACATTATAAAGTGAGGCAAGCTGGTTATAGGTATATCCTTGCTTAATATCTTCGATTAATTTATTTTCATCTAAAAGAAGATGAGCTGCAAAAATATTCGCACAAAGCTCCATTTCAGAATTTATATCAAAAAGTTCATATTCCATAAGATTAGAATCTTTGGCATAAGTCCTATGATAGATATCATGTCCTAGTTCATGGGCAAATACCATATTTTGTATTCTCTTATCTACAAAGGGATTATAAAAAACAAAGGAATTTCTTTTTATTATCTTATACATACCTAAAAGTTTTGTATTTTCTTTAAAGGCTAAAATGGTAACCCCTCTTTGTATTAAAATTTCTTTTGGATTTCTAGTATCATATTTTTTTATTATATTTTTAACATCTTTAAATATTTCATCGTAAAATGACATATCTCACCTAGTCTTTTTTTGACCATATTTCTTATTTTTACTTTTGGCTATATAGTAAGCTTCTTGTATAGAATCAAGGATAGCCTTTTTATCTGATTCATCGATTTCACCACCTGCCATAAGTCCTATTACCCCATCTACCATCTTTTTTGCATCAATTGCACCCTTATAGCCATACTTATCTCTTGCATCTAGGATAAAATCTTCTTCATCAGTTACAAGATAGTCATGGCTTGTATCTAAGACTTCAGCTAGTTTATCATATATTTTTCTATATCTTGGTTTTGATTCTCCTTTTTCATACCTAGATATGGTTTTAAGAGAAACACCAACAAGTTTTGATAGTTCTTCTTGGGTTAGTTTTTTATCTTCACGTAATTTTTTTAATTTATTTGGAAAACTCATATACACTCCTTAAAATAAATTAAAGTCTCAGACTATAAATGTCTAATTATTTTATAAAAGTCTTGATAAAAGACTTTTAATGTCCTAAACTTTAATCAAGCCATTTACTGTCTTAAGTATACAGTAAAAGTCTTTTAACATCAAGGAGAAGTTATGATAAGAACAATATTACATTCAGATATAAATTCATGTTATGCTTCAATAGAAGCAAAACTTAATCCAAGTCTTAAAAATAAGGCTATGGCAGTTGCGGGAGATCCTAAAAATAGGCATGGGATAATTCTTGCCAAAAGCCAAGAGGCAAAACTACTAGGAGTTAAGACAGGAGAAGATATTTGGCAGGCTAAACTTAAATGTCCAAATTTAATAATAGTCTCGCCTCATTATGAAAAATATCTTAAATTTTCTAGAAAAGTAAGAAAAATATATTATTCTTATACAAATAAGGTTGAAGCCTTTGGGCTTGATGAATGTTGGCTTGATTTGACAGAGAGTTATAAACTTTTTGGAAGTGGAGAGACTATAGCAAATAATATAAGAAAAAGAGTGAAAAAAGAATTAGGTATAACAGTAAGTGTTGGAGTAAGTTTCAATAAGATTTTTGCAAAACTTGGGTCGGATTAAAAAAAACCAGATTCAACTACTGTAATAAGTAATACTGTAATAAGTAAGGATAATTTTAAGTCTATAGTTTGGCCACTTGCTGTATATCGTATTATTGGGATAGGAGGAGCAACAGAAAGAAAAATTAATGGGGATAGGAATAGAAACTTTGGGAGATTTAGCAAATTCTGATCCTAAAATTTTAAAATCTCTTATAGGAATTAATGGAATTTATTTTTGGCAATATGCAAATGATAATAGGCCAGTTTTAGACTATAACTGTAAGAAAGTTATACAGACAATAGGAAACTCATCAACTCTTTATAGAAGATTTGTTTAGTGATGAGGAAGCATTTAATGTTTTTCAAATACTTTCCTTAGATGTTTCAAAAAGACCAAGAGAAGTTTCTCTTTCTGCTAAAGGAATTAAAATTTATATGAAGGATAGTAATTTAATTTCTTATGAATTTCAAAAGTCTTTTAAAAATCCGACCCAGTCATCTATAATTCTTTCTGAAGAAGGCCTTAAATTATTTAAGGAAAAGTATAAGTGGTCTTACCCTATAAGATCATTGGGAATTAGAGCTATTAATCTTATAGATGCAAGAATACCTGCTCAAATAGATATATTTTCAGATTATAAGAAGATTATAAAAAAAGAAAGAATAGATAAGGCTATTTATGACATAAGAAAAAAATATGATAGAAATATTGTAACTTTTGCCTCTTTAAAAGATTATAAGAAGTTTCCAAAGAATAAAACGGAGATAGTTACTTTACCAAATAGCAAAATGATTTAGAGCACTATATAGGATTACTGAAAATCAAATTTATAAAATATCTTTTAATTTAAAATAAAATATGATATGATAATTTTACATTCAAATAGGGGGGACTTATGGTATTTTTAAATAATATTTTTAAAAAGTTTACAAATATAATATTATTAGATAAGAAAAAAGAAAGACTAAAATTATCTAATGAATACCTATGCCCAAATGTAAATATGGATGTTATGATGTTTTTAGGGAAGCTAATTTTTGGCTTCCCTTTTCTTGTCTAAAGTTTAGGCAAAAAAGCTTACTATGGAGGAATTAATGAGAGCTTTAATATCTGTAACAGATAAAAAAAATATTGGAATGCTTGCCAAAGGCCTAAGCGACTTTGGTGTGGAAATTGTATCTACAGGTGGTACATACAAAAAAATTAGAGAATGTGGCATTGATGCAATTGAAATTGAAGAGATAACCAACTTTCCAGAAATTTTAGATGGCAGGGTTAAGACTTTATCACCTTATGTTCATGGTGGAATTCTTTATAAAAGAAATGATCAAAACCATAAAAATACTGTGAAAAAGAACAATATAAAGGATATAGATATAGTTGTTGTTAACCTATACAAATTTGAAGAAGCACTTAAAACTAATGACTCAGACAATATTATAGAAAATATTGATATAGGCGGACCCACTTTAATAAGGTCAGCTGCCAAAAATCATAAAGATGTAATAATTCTTACAGATCCTAATGATTATGAGGAATTTTTACAAAGATTAAATACTCAAAATTTTGATATAGAGTATAAAAGATATTTAGCTATGAAGGCTTATTCCTTAACAGCATATTATGATTCTGTGATTTCAAGATATTTTAAAGACTTAAGTAAAAAAGATTGTCAATATAAGACATATGGTTTAAGAAAAATTGAAGATTTAAGATATGGTGAAAATCCAAGCCAAAAAGCAGCTCTTTATGAGGATACCTATGCTAAAGGTCTTTTAAAAGATATAGAAATTTTACATGGTAAGTCAATGAGCTTTAATAATTATAATGATTTAAATGTTGCCCTAGAACTTTCTAAAGAGTTAGGAGAAAATTCTTGTGTAGCACTAAAGCATCAATCTCCATGTGGAGTAGCAATAGGAGAGGATGTATATGATGCGTATAAAAAGGCGTATGAAGCAGATTCTTTATCTATATTTGGAGGAATTGTTGTAATAAATGGAATAATTGATGAGAAAACTGCATCAAAGATGAGTGAGATATTCCTTGAAATAATTGCAGCTAATGACTTTACCAAAGAGGCTTTGGAAGTACTAGAAAGAAAGAAAAATGTTCGTCTTATAAAAGTTGATTTAAGCAAGGATACTACAACAGAAGATGTAAAATACTTAGATGGAAAAGTTCTAGTCCAAGATAAGGATATAAAGGAAGATGATTTTGAAGTGGTTACAAAAAAATCTCCAGAAAAGTCCTGTATAAGTGATTTGAAATTTGCTATGACTGTAGTGAAATATGCCAAATCAAATGCTATAGTTATAGTTAAGGATGGGAAAACTTTAGGAGTAGGTTGTGGACAAACTTCTAGAATTTGGGCACTAGAATCCATTAAAAACAACCATCCAGATGTAGATTTTACTGATTCAATTATGTCATCTGATGCTTTTTTCCCATTTGATGATTGTGTTGAATATGCTCACAAAATTGGGGTGAAGTCAATTATCCAACCGGGTGGTTCTATAAGAGATAAAGATTCAATTGATAAGTGTAATGAATATGGAATATCTATGGTATTTACTAACAATAGACATTTTAGACATTAAGGGTTAAAAATGGAAAAATAAGTTAAAAGAGTTTATGTAAGAAAAAAAGATAGGTTTGATTCTAAGTCAAAGGAAGTAAAAAATGAAATAGAAAATCTATAAAAAATCAAGTTGGAAAAGCTTAATATTTACAATAGATATGATATTAAAATTTCAGATGATAAGCTAGGTAAGGCTATAAATAATGTCCTATCTGAAAGAAACCTAGATTATGTTTTTACAAAAGATGAGGCTATTAAACTCGAAGATTCTTTTGAAAAAGCTTTGGGAGTTGAATACCTACCAGGACAATTTGACCAAAGAAGACAAGGAGTAATAGATACTTTGAATTTAGTCCTTGATGAACATATAGATTGCAAGACAGCTACAATATATGAATTTAGTGATATATCCGATGATGATTTAAAAAGAATAGAATCATATCTAATAAATCCAGTAGATAGCCATAAAATTGATATAAAAAATATGCCAGAAAGTCTTGATGTAGAAAGAGAGAAAAATTTAGATAATATAATATATGATGGTTTTATAAATTATAGCGATGAAGAAATTTCTAGGTTTTTGGAAAATAAATCTCTTGCCATGGACTTTGCTGATTTGAAAATGGTTATGGATTACTTTAAAAAAGAAAATAGGGACCCTAATGAAACAGAAATTAAAATCCTAGATACTTATTGGTCAGATCATTGTAGACATACTACTTTTAATACAAGTCTTGATATAGAATTTGAAACAAAAAGTCTTCTTGATAAGGCAATAAAAAAATCTTTTGATAAATATATGGAAATGAGAAAAGAGCTCAATATCAAAAATCCAATAATTTTAATGAGCTTTGGTATAATTCTTTCTAAATATATGAAAAGTAGGAATGAATTTGATGATCTGGAAATATCAAGTGAAATTAATGCTTGCTCGGTTTATGTAAAGGTGAGAGTAGAAAAAGATGGCAAAGAGGAACTTGAAGATTATCTTTTAATGTTTAAAAATGAAACTCACAACCATCCAACAGAGATAGAGCCTTTCGGTGGAGCCTCAACCTGCCTTGGTGGAGCTATAAGAGATCCACTTTCTGGAAGAAGCTATGTTTATCAAGCTATGAGAATAACAGGAGCTGGGAATATACTTGAAAAAGTTGATGATACAATTGAAGGAAAACTTCCACAAAGAAAAATAACAAAACTTGCTGCAAAAGGTTATTCATCATATGGTAACCAAATAGGTCTTGCTACTGGCTTTGTAAAGGAAATATTTCATGAAGGTTATAAGGCAAAAAGAATGGAATGTGGGGCTGTAATTGCTGCAGCACCAAAAGAAGATGTAAAAAGAATGGGAGCAAAACCAGGAGATGTTGTTTTATTGATTGGTGGAAGAACTGGAAGAGATGGTATAGGTGGAGCAACAGGTTCATCAAAATCTCATAAAGTTTCATCAATAAAAACAGAATCTGCCCAAGTGCAAAAGGGAAATGCTCCAGAAGAGAGAAAACTTCAAAGGCTATTTAGAAGAAGTGAAGTTTCAAGGCTTATAAAAAAATGTAATGACTTTGGTGTGGGTGGAGTATCTGTTGCTATTGGAGAGATCTTCAATGGAATGGATATTGATCTTTCTAGAGTTAAATTAAAATATGAAGGATTGAAGCCTTCTGAGATAGCTATAAGTGAATCTCAAGAAAGAATGGCTGTAGTAATAGATAAAAAATACATTAAAGAATTTGAACAATATTGTCTTGAAGAGAATGTAGAAAGCTCTTTAGTTGGCAAAGTAACTTACACAAATAGGATGAGAATGTTCTATAAAGATTTAAAGATTGCAGATATATCTTATGATTTCATAAATACTAATGGTGCAGATAGAAAGGCAAAAGTCCTTGTTGTAAGTGAATATATTCCTAAAAAAATAATAAAAAAGATGATCCTAAAAAGTTTTATGAAAAAGTATCTGACTTAAATATAACAAGTCAAAGAAATTTAATAGAAATCTTTGATTCTACTATAGGAAAGAATACAGTATTGCAACCTTTAGGTGGAAAAAAACAATTAAATCCATCTCAAGCAATGGTTTCAAAAATTCCAGTAAAGAATGGAAAATCAAAAACCGTATCTATAATGAGTTATGGATTTAACCCCTATCTTTCAGAAAAAAGTCAATATCTTGGTGGTTATTATGCAGTAATAGAATCAATTGCAAAGCTTGTATCAGTAGGTAGTGATCTTAATAAGATAAGACTATCATTTCAAGAATATTATGAAAAGATGGATAATGAAAAAGCTTGGGCAAAGCCACTTAAGTCTTTACTAGGTGCTTTTGAAGTAACAAACTTCTTTAAAATACCACCAATTGGTGGAAAAGATTCTATGAGTGGAAGTTTTGAAGAATTAAAAGTACCACCAACCCTTATATCATTTGCAGTAACACATGAAGATATAGAAAATATAAAATCAAATGACCTTAAGGCTAAGGGAAAGCTAGGTATAATAAAAGCCCCATACAAAGAAGATGGAAGCCTTGATTTAAATAAATATAAGAAAATATTAGAAAAGCTTATAAAAGCAATGAGAGAAGGCTCTATTATTACTACAATAAGTTTGGATAATAAGGGTCTTTTGGCAAACATATATGAACAAGCTTTAGGAAATTCAAACTTCAGTTTAGAATATGATAATCTTTATAAAGCTATGTTTGGTTTATTTGTTGTGGAATATCTTGAAGATTTGGATTTTGTTGAAAATATTGGAGAATTTTCTAAAGACTTAATAGTAAATGGTGAAAAATTAAATGATAAAAAACTTAAAAATGATTATTTACATGCTTTAGATGAAATATTTACAGCAAAAGAAGAGATTGGTCCAATTGATATAAAACAAAACAAGATGAATTTAAATCTAAAATCAAAGAAAACAGTGGATAAGGTTAAAGTATCAATACTTGCTGTAACAGGTACCAACTGTGAACGGGATACAATGGATGTATTTCGTGAAAATGGAGCAGAAGTTTCTATAAACTTATTTAGAAATAAGGATAGAAAAGATATAGATAATTCTATAGATAAACTTGCAGATTCAATTAGAAATTCACAATTTTTTGCTATTCCTGGGGGTTTCTATGGCTGATTAGCAAGATGGATCTGCAAAATTTTTAGCCAATATTATTAGAAATAAAAAAATTAAAGATGCTATTAATTATTTACTAGATGAGAATGATGCTCTTATAATAGGTATTTGCAATGGATTCCAAGCTCTTGTAAAACTGGACTTTTACCATATGGTAAGATAAAAGAAATTACAGAAGATGATCCATCTTTAACCTACAACACTAATAACAGGCATATTTCAAGATTTGTTGATACAAGAGTTATAAATAATCAAAGTCAATGGACAAGAGGCTTAAAATTAGATAAAATATATAAAATACCTATATCTCATGGAGAAGGTAGGTTTATAATAAATGAAGAAAAATATAAAGAACTGTTAAAAAATGGTCAAATATTTTCAGTATATGATATAAACCCAAATGGTTCAGATTATAATATAGAAGGAATCTTATCAAAAGATGGCAAAATATTAGGAAGAATGGGTCATTTAGAAAGATTAGATGATGATCTTTACAAGAATATTTATGAAAAAAATAATCAAGAATTATTTAAAAATGCAGTAGAATATTTTAAGAAATAAGTTAGAAATATGGAGGATACATGAGAATAATTGGAGAAGGTTTAACATTTGATGATTTGCTACTAGTTCCAGGACCATCTGAAGTCCTACCAAATGAGGTAGATCTTAAAACAAATTTAACTAAAAAGATTAAGCTTAATATACCATTGATGTCAGCCTCAATGGATACAGTTACAGAGTCAAAAATGGCTATAGCAATGGCAAGACAAGGTGGTATTGGAATAATTCATAAAAATATGTCAATAGAAGAACAAGCCAAAGAAGTTGACAGAGTTAAAAGAAGTGAGCATGGTGTAATCACTGATCCTTTCTATCTAAAAGCTGAGAACTTGTTAAAAGATGCTCTTGAAATAATGTCAAACTATAAAATATCAGGTGTGCCTATAGTTGATGATGAAATGACCCTTAAGGGTATTTTGACAAATAGAGACGTAAGATTCCAAAATGACGTAAATGTTGTAATCGGAGACATAATGACCAAAGATAAATTAATTGTAGGTTATGAAGGAATTAGTATGGAAGAAGCTGTCAAAAAAATGGAATCTGGTAAGGTAGAAAAACTTCCTATCGTTGATGATAATTATAAATTAAAAGGACTTATAACTATAAAAGATATAGAAAAATCTAGGCAATATCCAAACTCTGCAAGAGATGACAAAGACAGGCTTTTAGTTGGCGCTGCAGTTGGAATAACTCGTGATATGATGGATAGGATTAGAGCTTTGACAGAGGCAAATGTTGATGTTGTTACTGTTGATACAGCTCATGGTCATTCAAAAGGAGTTCTTGAAGCTATAAAAAAGATTAAATTATCTTATCCAGATCTTCAAGTTATAGCTGGTAATGTAGCTACAGGAGATGCTACAAGAGATTTAATAAAAGCAGGAGTAGATGCAGTTAAGGTAGGTATAGGACCAGGTTCAATTTGTACAACTAGAGTTGTAACAGGTGTTGGTGTGCCACAGATTACTGCAATAATTGAATGTGTAAAAGCAGCTAAAGAATCAAATACACCAATAATTGCCGATGGTGGTATCAAATATTCTGGAGATATTACAAAGGCTTTAGCTTGTGGAGCTAGTGTAATAATGGCAGGTTCATTATTTGCAGGAACAGAAGAATCTCCGGGTGAGACAATAATGTTTGAAGGTAAACAATACAAAGAATATAGAGGTATGGGTTCACTTTCTGCCATGAAATCAGGCTCAAGTGATAGATATTTTCAAAATGATACCAAAAAATTTGTTCCAGAAGGAGTAGAGGGAAGGGTTGCTCTAAAGGGATTTGTAGGAGATGTAATCTATCAATTACTTGGAGGACTTCGTTCTGGTATGGGGTATGTTGGGGCTTCTAATTTAAATGAATTAGAAGAAAAATCTAAATTTATTAAGATTTCTCCTGCAACTCTTGTAGAAAATCATCCTCATGATATCCAAATTACAAGAGAATCACCGAATTATACAAAAAAATAAGAAATTAAAAATTAAGAAAAAAGATATCATCATAGCAAAAAATGATGATATCTTTTTTGTTTTGATATTGACCTAAAAATGAAAAATTGTTAACATGTATTAATTAATAGATAATAAAAAAGAAACTTTTTCGATAGTATAATTTACTTTTTAAACTTTAAAGAAAGAGATATGGAAATCAAAAGATATTACTATCAAAAGTAAATAAGATAAGAAGTAAAGATAGAGGGTGATATATATTGTTTAATCATTTATAAATATATTTTAATTATGGTTTTTATAATCTATTTAAAGAGAAAAATATTGATTAATTTTAGAAAAATATGATGTAAGTAATAAAGATAATTTTATATAGATAGTAAGTACTAGGAGGTTTTTATGGTTATTTCAATTTTGCAATTATTAATTACTTTTATATTGGTTTATTTATTTGGAAAAATTATTACAAAAATAAAGATGCCAGCAATATTGGGTTGGCTTATTGCAGGTATGATTTTAGGACCACATGCCTTGTCTCTAATGAATGAATCAATATTAGAGCAAACTTGGTATAAGGTCTTTATAAATATTTTGGAATGTACAGCTGGTTTAATGATTGGGACAGAACTGGTATTCAAGAGAATAAAAAAGTATGGAATATCAATTATTATTACAACATTAACACAGTCTTTGGGAACTTTTTTATTTGTATCTTTAATGTTTGCAATTATATTTTATATGACTAATATTCCTATATATCTGAGTATAATTTTTGGTGGAATTGCCTTAGCAACAGCACCAGCACCAGCCTTGTCTGTTGTTCGTGAATATGAAACAAATGGACCAGTAACTAGGACATTGATTCCAATGGCGGTTCTTGATGATATGGTAGGTGTGGTTGTTTTCTTTTCAGTTATGGCGTTTGTAATGAGCAATTTTTCACAAACTGGATTACCATCATATATTATAGTTTTGACTGTTTTACTTCCTGTAATAATAGGGATAGGGTGTGGATTATTATTTAGTCCTCTATTAAAGAAAAAAACAAATAGAAAAAATACACTTATAGTAATGATATTATCAATTATTTTAACTTCAATAATTGGCCTTTTCTTTAATTATTTTATTATGCCAAGACCTATGCTCAACTTTATGATAATTGGTATGGCGTTTTCTGCCACATTTTCAAATATGGTTCAAGAAGATAGGTTAGATCATATGATCTCATATTTTAATCCAATATTAGGAATAGCTCTTATATTTGTCATTCTTAATTTAGGGATGCCACTTGATTATGCCTTGATTACGGGAGCTGGATTGTATACTGTAATTTATATTCTTGCACGTGCCATTGGAAAATATTTTGGAGCATATTTTGGAGCGAGCATAACAAAATTACCTAATACGGTTAAAAAATATTTGGGTTTTACCTTATTACCACATTCAGGAGTTTCTTTAGTATTTACTGGTATAGCAGTTAATGCTTTAAAGAATCCAGCACCAGAAAGTGCAAAGATTCTACAAGGTACTATAGCAGCTGCAGCAGTAATTAATGAAATCATTGCAGTTTTAATGGCAAAAAAGGGTTTTGAATGGGCAAATGAATTAAATAATAAATCATTAACTAGTAGTAAAGATAATTCTGTAGTTATTACAATTAGTAGTAAATATGGAAATGGAGGTTTAGAAATTGCACAAAAGCTTTCAAAAGAATTAAATATACCTTATTATGATAAAGACTATCTATATAAAAAACATATAGAATCAAATAATGAGCCTAGTAAAAGTTTGCAATTATTTCAAGATAGCCTTTCTCTCAGTACTATACAGTCAGCTATACAACAACAAGAATATCAATATGTTGAAAAAGAAATAATAGATTTAGCAAATAAAGAGGATTGTATTTTCCTAGGAAGAAACGCTGATGATATACTTAAAAATAAGGACAACTTAATAAAAGTTTTTATATTTGCAGATTTTCCAAGTAGGGTTGAAAGGGTAAAAGTCCAATATAAGATTAAGGGTAATATTAAAGAAGAGATGGAAAAAGTCGATGAAATGAGAAGTACATTTTATAATTACTATACTAAAAAAAGATTTGGAGATGCAAATAATTATAATATTTGCTTAGATAGTTCTTCTATAGGAATTAATAATTGTATAAGTATTATTAAAGATATTTATATGTCTAAAAAACGATAGAAATTAAATTTGTATTAGAATTTATTTATTTTAACTCATTCATTTTTTAGAATTAGGGTAAATATATAAAAAGTAAATAAGGGGGAAAGTTATGTTAGATATAACAAAATTAATTTTAAGCTACTATGATAAAAAAAACTTATCAATTGAAGAAATGTCAAGTCAACTCGATAAGGCCAAATTAGAAGTTATAGAAAATTTTATAGATGATGAATTATATGTAAAAAAGAAGAGCACAAAGATTGAACCCTTTAGCATTGATAAGATAGCTTTATCTGTTGAAAACGCAGCAAAAGAAGTAGAGTCACCACTTAATAGTTCTGATTTGGAAATTATAAAAGGTGATATAGAAAAGATAGTGAAAAAAGAATGGAAAAAAATTATATCAACTAAAACCATTAGAGCTTATGTAGAAGATATCCTAAAAAAAGATGGCTATACTAAGGTATATGAGTCATATAGAAATTATATGAAGAAACTAAATTAGGAGATTTTTAATAATCTAAAGTTTACTATCATAAAGTATAAAAATTTTTTGTATATAAATTCTATAATTAAGTTAATTAAAGATGAAAGTAATTTAATAGGAGTCTTATTGTAAAATCTAATAAAACTATACAAAGAATCAATTAAATATTATAAAATTAGAAATTAATTTAAATAATATGTGAATTTACTTAATATCAAAATAAGTTTAAATGTTTTATAAATTATTTAGTATAATATTTAATATTATAATTTATCTGTAGATTGCAATATTATGTATAAGGGGATGTTGCAAAATTATGAATTTCTATGTTCCACCATTACAAGTTACCCATAGATAATTGACAATAGCCTGACAGCCTATGGAGGTCAAATTGTCGTGGAGAGGTTTGTAATGATTAATTCATTTTGCAACAGCCCTTATAATATGTTTATATTTATATATATCTTAGAAAGTTATATGTGTAAAAATGCAAACTCTCTTAATTATCTATCGGTAATCATTCTGATATAGCTATTACCTTATCAGGATTTAGAATCATATTTGGATCAAAAGCTTTTTTTATAGCTCTCATAAGTCTAATATTAACGTCACCTTCAAAATTTTTAAGATATTTTTTCTTTCCAAAACCTATACCATGTTCTCCAGAAATTTTACCACCCATTTCATAGGCTTTTTCATATATTATAGACATGAATTTGTCAACTTCTTCTTTAAATTGCTTAATCTTATCAACTTCATTTGAAAGAGTATATATATGAAGGTTCCCATCACCAGCATGACCAAATGACTTAACATCAAAGATATAAGATTTGCTCTCCTTATTGACAAAGTTAATATAATCAGCAATTTTTGTAACAGGAACTACAACATCACACTCATCTAATAGTTTGTATTGGCTTTCAATAGCTTCCAAAAAAGAATTCCTTGCAGCCCATGCATCTTTTATAGAGTTTGGAGTATCTGCGACTAAGACATCTATCGCTCCATTTTTGATTAGAATTTCTGCGGCTTGCTCTAGAGTATTATCAATTAAATCTTCATCATCACCATCAAAGCTTATAAGAAGATAGGCTCCAGCATCAATACCATCAAGTTTTTTAGGAAAAGTTTCCTTTCCTATGTATTTTTCACTAGCTATAACTATATCTCTTTCCATAAATTCAATAGCTTGTGGATTTAGATTGTTTTGAAATAGCTTTGGAACGGTAGAGATACAATTGTTTAAGCTTTCAAAAGGCACAATTAAGCTAACAATATATTTTGGATTTGGTACAATTTTTAAGGTTAATTCTGTAATTATGGCAAGTGTACCTTCGCTTCCTACCATTAAATCTTTCAAAGAATATCCGGTAGATGATTTTGAAACAATAGATCCAAATTCTGTAATTTCTCCTGTTGGAAGAACAACTTCCATTTTTCTTACATAATCTCTGGTTGTACCATATTTTACTGCACGCATTCCTCCAGCATTCAAAGAAACATTCCCACCTAAGGTAGCAAATTTTTCACCTGGATCTGGTGGATAAAGATAGCCCTTATCAAGACAAACTTTAGCTAAATCATTAAGTAAAACGCCTGGTTCTACCCTTACAATCATATTTTCTTCATCAAATTCTAGAATTTTATTCATAGATTGCATATTAATCATGATGCCATTTTTAATTGCCACGCCTGCTCCTGTAAGACCAGTTCCAGCACCTCTTGCAATGACAGGTATTTTTTCTTCATTACAGATTTTCATAATATTTGCTACATCCTCTTTGCAAGTAGCATCAACTAGACAATCGGGAATACCTTCTCCATATATTGGCATCTCATCATGAAAGAAGTCTTCGTTAACTTCATCTCCAACATAAACTGCTCCTTTGACTGCACTTTTAATTTTTTCAATAATATTGTCATTGATTTTGTTATAATCCATAAATCCTCCTACCTAATATAGATATGTAAATTTTGTATACTGATTATAACACTTGATAAAATAAAATTAAAGTTTTTACATAATTGTACTAAATGTTAGGAAAATAAAGAAATATATTACATGGGCAAATATAGATAAACAATGTTATTTTTCTTAATTATAAAAGGTAAAATTTTTAGAAAACTCTAAAGTAATCTAATAAAATAATAGCAAATAATAAAATAATATATAAAACATTTTCAGATTGATTTTTACATATTTGATAATAATTTGACTGATAAGGTATTTATGATATCATAATAATGAATTGGGTTTTGGATTTAGCTATCTATGACGTAATGTTAGTTAAAAAAAATACAGTAAATTCAAGTCATTTCTAAAAAACTTGATAAAATTTTAGCTTTTAGACTTGACAAGCTTGGTTACGATTGTTAATATAATAACATGAGTATTAAAATGTTTCTAGAGATTGCTTTCTTGATACTGAACGCAAAATAAGGAAAATTATTTAGGAGAAAACATGTATAAATTATCAGAAGAATATGAAGAAATGAGAGAGATGTTTCATAGCTTCGCTGAAGCAGAAGTAAAACCATTAGCACAAAAAGTTGACGAAGAACATATGTTTCCAGAAGAAACCATTAAAAAAATGCAAGAATTAGGTTTCTTTGGTATACCATTCGATGAAGAATATGGTGGACAAGGTGCAGATACACTTACATATATATTAGCAGTTGAAGAAATTTCAAAATATTGTGCTTCAACAGGTGTAATCCTTTCTGCTCACACATCATTATGTGCAGATTGCATTAATAAATTTGCAAATGATGAACAAAAGAAAAAATATCTTGCACCACTTGCAAGTGGAGAAAAATTAGGTGCATTTGGTCTTACAGAACCTAATGCAGGTACTGATGCATCAGGACAACAAACAGTTGCAAAGCTTGATGGTGATGAATATGTATTAAATGGAACAAAAATATTTATAACAAATGGTGGATATGCCGATGTTTATGTAATATTTGCTATGACAGATAAGGAACAAGGAACTAGAGGAATTTCTGCGTTCATAGTTGAAAAAGGAACAAAGGGATTTGACTTTGGTACTTTAGAAAACAAAATGGGAATCAATGGTTCATCTACAAGGGAATTAATCTTTCAAGATTGCAGAATACCAAAAGAAAATTTACTAGGAGAGCTTGGTAAAGGATTTAAGATAGCTATGGCTACTCTTGATGGTGGAAGAATTGGTATAGCAGCTCAAGCTTTAGGAATAGCAGAAGGTGCTTTAGAAAAAGCTGTTCAATATTCTAAAGAAAGAGAACAATTTGGACGTCCTTTAGCAAAATTCCAAAATACACAATTTAAATTAGCTGAAATGGCTATTGAAATAGAAGCAGCAAGAAACTTAGTTTATAATGCAGCTAAGTTAAAAGATGCTGGAGAAAGCTATACAGTAGCAGCTGCTGCAGCAAAACTTAAAGCATCTAGAACAGCATCATTTGTAGCTAATAGAGCAGTTCAAATTCTTGGTGGATATGGATATATCAAGGAATATGATGTTGAAAGAATGATGAGAGATGCCAAAATTACAGAAATCTATGAAGGTACTTCAGAAGTTATGCTGATGGTAGTATCAGGAGCACTTTTAAGATAATAGATTACACTGAATTTTAAATTAGGGGGAATGAAATGAATATTTTTGTATGTGCTAAACAAGTTCCAGATACTAATGAGATAAAAATTAATCCTGAAACTAACACATTAATTAGAAAGGGTGTGCCAAGTATTCTAAATACTTATGATGCTTTTGCACTAGAACAAGCATTGAGAATAAAGGATAAAGATCCTGAAAATGTTAAGATAGTTGTTGTATCTATGGGACCTAATCAAGCAGAATCAATGTTAAGAGATACATTAGCTGTTGGGGCTGATAAGGCTTACTTAGTTACAGATAGAAAATTTGGTGGCTCTGATACACTTGCTACAAGTTATATTATATCTGAAGCTTTAAAGGAAGTAGCTAAAAGAGAAGGTGACTATGATTTAATCTTCTGTGGTCTCCAAGCCATAGATGGTGATACAGCTCAAGTAGGACCTGAAATTGCTGAACATTTAGATCTTCCACAAGTAACTTATGGCTATACTGCAGAAGTTAATGACGAAGGTATTAAAGTTTTACAAGAAGTTGAAGGTGGAGCAAGAAATCTTCAAGTTAAAATGCCAGCTTTAGTAACATTTACTAAATACGGAGATGAAGAGCTTAGATATCCTAAAATCAAAAACAAAATGAAGGCTAAAAAAGCTACAATAGAAGAAATTACTTTTGAAGATCTTAAAGAAAATATTGATGAAACAGCAATAGGTCTTAATGGTTCACCAACAAGAGTTAAGAAATCTTATACACCTGAACAAAATAAAGCAGGAGAAATCTTCAATGAAGAAAATGCTAGTGATTCTGTAGATAAGTTAGTAAATGCTCTTGCAGATGCAAAACTTATTTAGGAGGATTTAGAAATGTCAGATAACAAAAATCTTTGGGTAATTGTTGAAACAAATCAAGAAGGAAAGGCTGTAAATGTAGGCCTTGAACTTATGAATCCAGGAAGAAGAATGGCTGATGCTATAGGCGAAAAACTTTATGCAGTTATAATTGGTTCTGGTGTTGATAAGGCAAAAGAAGAAGTTAAAGAATATGGTGTAGACGGAATTATCACAATTGATAATGAAGTTTATAAAGATTATAATACAGAAGTTTACACAGATGCAATTGAAAAATTAGTTAAAAAACATAATCCTAATATTATTTTAATTGGAGCTACAAACCTAGGAAGAGATTTAGGACCAAGAATAGCAGCAAGACTTCATACAGGTCTTACAGCAGACTGTACAGAACTTGATATAGATACAGAAACAAAGGATGTAAGATGGACAAGACCTGCCTTTGGTGGTAACCTTATGGCTATGATTTTATGTCCTGAACATAGACCACAAATGGGTACAGTAAGACCAGGAGTATTTAAAAAAGAGGCTGTTGGTGCAAAAGATGAAATTGATATTATAGATGAAGATATAACATTTGATGGGGAAGTAAGAACTAAAATACTTGATTTTATTCCTAGAGAAGAAGGAGAAGAAGTAGACTTAGTAGGAGCTGAATTTATAGTTTCTGGAGGTCGTGGATTAGGAGATCCTAAAAATTTCTCAATAATCAAAGACTTAGCTGATGCATTAGGTGGTACAGTTGGCTCAAGCCGTGCTGCAGTAGATGCTGGTTGGATTTCACACTCTCACCAAGTAGGACAATCAGGTAAAACTGTAGGACCTAGAATATATATAGCTGTAGGTATATCTGGAGCTATCCAACACTTGGCTGGAATTAATGCTGCTGATACTGTAATTGCTATTAATAAAGACCCAGAAGCTCCTATTTTTGCAAGAGCTGATTATGGTATAGTAGGGGATTTATTCGAAGTAGTTCCAAAACTTACAGAAGCAATTAATAAAAGAAAAGCTCAATAAATAATTAAATATTTTTTTCAATAATGGGTATATCTTTAAGGGTATCTCAAATGATTAAGGATGAGATCAATCTCATCCTTAAATTTTATTAAGATTAGGAGGAGTAAGATGGATTTTAGTAAACAATATAAAGAAAAGCTAATTAGTGCTGAAGACGCTGCTAAGCTTGTTAAGGATGGGGATGTTGTAGATTATTCTTGGGGTGTTATTACACCACATGATTTTGATGAAGCCTTTGCAAAGGAAATTACAAATCTAAATGATATCGTTGTCAGAGCAGGAGTAGAACTCGAACAGTTCAAAATATTTGATGCTGATCCAAACAATGAACACTTTGTTTATAATTCATGGCATTCACTTGGTATTTTAAGAAAATTAGTAAATGCAGGACGTGCTTTTTATGCACCAATAAAATACTCAGAACTTCCAAATTATTATAGAACATCTATAAGAAAATCAAATGTCTTTATAACTCAAGCAACACCAATAGATGATCATGGAAATTTCAACTTTGGTATTTCAGCATCACATTTACATGCAGCTATAGAAAACTCAGATGTAGTCATAGTTGAAGTAAATAAAAATGTACCAAGAGGACTAGGTGGCTTTGAAAATTATATAAATATAAAAGATGTTGATTATATAATAGAAGGCTCAAACCCAGATATGAAAACAATACCTCAACCAACACCTAATGAACTTGATAAAAAGGTTGCAAAATTTGTAGTAGATGAATTAGTGGATGGAGCAACACTTCAAATTGGTATAGGAGGTCTTCCAACAGCTATAGGAAATGAAATAGCTAAGTCTGATCTTAAAGATTTAGGAGTACATACTGAAATGTATGTAGATAGTTTTGTTGAATTATCAAAAGCTGGAATTATAACAGGTAATAAGAAAAACATCGATAGGGGTAGGCAAGTTTATGCCTTTGCTGCAGGTAGCCAAGAATTATATGATTATATAGACAATAATGAAGAATTAATGGCAGCCCCAGTTGATTACTGTAATGGAATGAAACAAATATCTGCTTTAGATAATTTTATGTCAATAAATTCAGCTCTAGAAATTGATCTTAATGGTATGGTTTCAGCTGAAAGTTCTGGAACTAAACATATCTCAGGCTCAGGTGGAGCTTTAGATTTTATGCTTGGGGCATATAATTCTAAGGGAGGTAAATCATTTGTAACACTTCTTTCATCAAGAGTAGATAAGGAAGGTAAGAGACATTCAAACATAGTACCAACCTTAAAATTGGGAACACAACCTACAGGGACAAGAGCAAATACACATTATGTTGCTACAGAATATGGTATAGTTAATCTTAAAGGACAATCTTTATGGGAAAGAACTGAAAAATTGATATCAATTGCCCACCCAGATGTAAGAGATGAACTTATAAAAGAAGCTGAAAAAATGAAGATTTGGAGAAAATCTAACAAATAGTTAAAAAAAAATCAATATACCTTGTCAAAATAATAAAGTCATGTTATAATAATAATATAAGTTATTAATTTAACAAACAAATCGAAACTTTAATTAAAAAAAGGAGCAAATATGAAAATCGGAGTAATTGGTTCAGGAATTATGGGAGGCGGCATTGTTGAAGTATGTGCCAAATTCCATGAGGTTGTAGTAAGAGACATCAAAGATGAATTCTTAGAAAAGGCAAAAGCTAGAATCGAAAAAGACTATAGCAAACAAGTTTCTAAAGAAAGAATGACCGAAGATGAAAAAGAAAAAGCTTTAAAAAACATCAGCTATACAACAGATATCAAAGACTTAGCTGAATGTGATGTAGTTATCGAAGCAGCTACAGAAAACCCAAGTCTTAAAAAAGATATTTTTAAAGAATTAGATGAAGTAGTAAAAGAAGGAGCAATTCTTGCATCTAATACATCATCTTTATCAATTACAGATATAGCAGCATCTACAAATAGACCTGAAAATGTCATTGGAATGCACTTCTTTAATCCAGTACCAGTGATGAAGCTTGTTGAAGTTATTAGAGGACTCCATACAAGTGATGATACAAATGAAAAAATCTTTAAATTAGCAGAAGAACTAGGTAAACAACCTATTGAAGTTAAAGAAGGACCAGGATTTGTTGTAAACAGACTTCTTATTCCAATGATTAATGAGGGAATTGGAGTTTTATATGATGGTCTTGCAAGTGTAGAAGACATTGATAAGGGAATGCAACTTGGAGCAAATCATCCAATGGGACCTTTAGCTTTAGCCGATCTTATAGGACTTGATACATGTCTTGCTATAATGGAAGTATTATTTAATGAATTTGGTGATAGCAAATATCGTCCAAGTCCATTATTAAGACAAATGGTAAGGGCTGGAGATTTAGGTAGAAAAACTGGTAAAGGATTCTACGACTATTCAAAATAAGATAAGATAAAATAGTATAAGAATCTTGCTTATGGCAGTTACTTAGAGCATCGACAATTACTAATTATTGGTTTTGTCGATGCTTTTATTTGTAAAATATAAAATTATAAATATTTTTCAATGAATTCTAGATATGCAAATTATCTTAACCTAATCAATATGTTGGAATGTTAATATCACTAAATTATATATGAAATTAAGCCATAGACATATTTACAATCATTTAGATATTTAGAATAAAAACTCGATAATATCATTTAAATTCAGTTTCTTATTTTTGTTTATAATTTTTTATTTATTATATGATGCCTTGTTTAAAATATCTAGTTACTAAAAAAATAAGTAGAACTTGAAAATAGGTATAAAACTAATATAATACTGATATGATTATATTTATTTATATATAATTTTAAATATGGATTTATATTATAACATATTATTTACATTTTTCTGTAACATAATATAATAAAAGTTTAATTAAATACAAGGAGGAAATATGAGAAAAAGATATAATGGTTCTGGTGGATTTTCTAATTTTTTATCAGGCCTTATAGGAGCTATTTTGGGTGGATTTTTAGTTTTTACACTCTTAGGTAGCTCTATTAAAAATTCCAATAATACCATAAAGAGTAATAATAGCAATGAAAAAGAAAGTGTTGTAAATATATCACCTAGTGATGATATGACTATGGAAAGAGCAGTAGTCGAGAAATCTATAAATTCTGTTGTAGGTATTACAACCAAGACTAAGGCTACACAAAATACTATTTTTGGTCCTCAAACAGGTTATGTTGAAGGAGTAGGCTCAGGTTCCATAGTAACTAAAGATGGTTATATTTTAACTAATTCTCATGTTGTAGATGATGGCGACGCTGGTGAGATAAATGTATTATTATCAAACAATAAGACTCTTCCAGCTAAGCTTATTTGGAATGACACCACACTTGATCTTGCTGTTATAAAAGTTGAAGAGAATAATCTTCCGGCTATTGCCTTAGGAGATAGTGATAAGGTTAAGGTAGGAGATAGGTCAGTTGCTATAGGAAATCCTCTAGGACTTGAACTCCAATCTACAGTTACAAGTGGCATAATATCAGGTTTAAATAGAACAGTATCATTCCAAAATGGAGCCCAAATGGATGGATTGATGCAAACCGATGCAGCTATTAATTCAGGAAATTCAGGTGGTGCACTTTTAAACAATAAGGGTGAACTTATAGGAATAAATACAGCAAAGGCAGGTAATTCTGATGGTATAGGTTTTGCTATTCCTGTTAATCTTGCAAAAACTGTTATAGATGAGATTTCGAAAACTGGTAAATTTAACTCAGTATATCTTGGTATAACTGGTATAAATCTTGACCTTTTACTTAAATCCAACAATATTGATGAGAAAAAGGTTGGGAGAAGTGAAGGTGTATATATTCAATCAGTTTCCGATAACGCCAGTGATTATTTCCAAAAGGGTGATATTATAACTGCTATAGATGATAAAAAAGTTAAGGATATGTCATCACTTAAGAAAATTTTACTTAACTATAGGGTTGGAGATAGTGCGAATATTTCTGTTATTAGAAAAGGAAAAGAAGAAAAAATTGACTTCAAGTTCACCTTGGATTCATCAAGTCTTGATGAATATAAGGAAATAAAGCCTAAAGACAAAGAAAATAGTGAGAAAAATGAAGAAAATCAAGAGACACTTCCAGATTGGTTAAGACCTTAATAAAGACTCCTAGAAAGGCTGTCTGAATTAGGGATTAGAATGAAAACTTAATTAACTTAATAAGGAAACTTTAGGTCGAAAAATAAAAGGCTATGAGCATTCAAACTCATAGCCTTTTTGCTATTCAAAATAATATATCTAACAAGACCCTGACAGTATCTTGAATTAATTAGGAAGCTCTTCATCTCCTATTATATCCAAAACATAGTCTATATCCATTCAATACATCCACATAACTTTCTTTTTTATAATCAATAAATCGATCTACACCAAGTAACTTTACACGCTTCTCGTTATCAGTACTTATATTTGTATAAACCGTAAACCCCAGACTCTTTGCAATAGGAATTGCCATTGCTCCGAGGCTACCTGTACCACCTGAAATGAATATAGATTCACCTGCCTTGACACCCATAATTTCAAACTCTTACATTGCAGTCAGAGTTGTAAGTATATACTTCTCTAATCTCCAAATTTATTTCATGTTTATCATATCTATTCAAAACTATTGCTTTCATTTTATTTTCTTCAATTTTTTATTATTTTTGTTTGTATTCTTTCTCATGATATTTATACACTCATCCAGGGTAAATCCTGATAACTGCCTCTCAAGATTTTCTTCCATTTCTTGGAAGATACCTGATAGTACTGGTTTAATATTATGTCCCACAATACACTCATCATTTGGGTTCTGGTGGATATCAAAAAAGTGTGTCGCATTAGTTTGCATAACTGCTCTGTATATATCAAGCATAGTAATATCACTCGGTCTCTTATTTAAGGTAAATCCTCTAACTCCTCTGTGACCTTCTATGATTCCTGCTTTACTCAATCTACTCGTAAGCTTTCTGATATAACTGGCATTTGTGCCAACGCTATTTGCAATATGTTCTGAACTAATGGGTATTTCTGCCTCCGAAATTAAGATTAAAGTATGAATAGCAGATGAGAATTTAACATCCATTTAGTCCTCTAATTCATATGTTGCAATATATTCCGTATTTTTTGGAATTGTAAAGCCAGGGTCTTTTTGGATTATATTCCCCTTTAAACCTAGTTCTTCAGCTGCAATTTCAAAATGGCAAATTGCAATTCCAAGATCTACTTTCTGAATATCTCCTGTCTTTTCTTGTGCATATCCCTTTGTTTTCTCTTCGTAAAAATGAACTCTCTTTTCCTCTACAACAACCCTCCAAGGTTGCTTATTTGTTGCAGATGGTGATAGTCGTAACATTTGTAAAGGTATCAGCCAATGATTAGCTTCTGACTCTTTCAAAGGATTCTGAAAATCCCCTTTGAAAAACAGTTTTTCAAATAATACTCTATCATCTGACTTAAGTCCCTTTCTCATAAGATTTTCTCTTACAGAACGCTTTTTTGCGGCATATCCTATAGGCGATACTGCAGGCATAACTTCATCTTCTTTTAACTGCATTGCATTTTCGAACGCCTTTCTGTCAATAGTCCCAGCAAGCCATACTGTTGCTAGTCCTAACGATGTTGCAAAGAGGATAAACCTTTCAAAAGAATAACCAAACGCAATTTCCGCATTGAGCACTTTTCTATACTTTGCGGCTACATATGTGTTCTCCCCAATAATTACAGAACTACCAAGATTATGTTCTTTTGCGTCTAAGATTCGAAAATCAATTGGCACCTGAAATGGATTTTCAATTTGACCAATATATTTCTTTATATCATCCACCACTGAATCTGGAACCTTAATTTTATCATATGTTCGTACGCTAACTCTATTCTTTATTGTTTCTATTGAGAGTTTCATTTTTCCACATCCTTCTTATATTATATTAGTATCTGTATCTGATACAAATATAATACACCAGAAACAATTATATATCAAATTCTTTTTATAATAGAGAAAATAAATGTTGTATAGGTTAAACTTTTATTACACATACTCCATATAAGATATATACTAAGACCTAAATATAAACTACTAACATTGTCCCTAGTGACAATATCGTCTAATATCTGCTTTAATTGCTTTTAAAGTACATTCATACGGTACGTATTTTATATCCATTTGCACTTCTTAAACTGGATTTTGTATTTGTTTTATTTTTTGACTATGTTCCATCTTAAGAATCTACTACGCAAGAGTTATGGAGGCAAAAGCCGAGAAAAAAGAATTAAAAGTAGCATAAGATTTGGAAAAACACTAAAAAAAGCCGATTATTTACTTCGGCTTATTTGCCATGCGCTAATTTAATTACTCAAATAACCTGAAATTAATTTCAGGTTAAGCTTGACTTTTGTTAGCAGGTTTTCATTTGTATAATTAAAAAAATCAATGAATTTTCTATATATAAAACATTTAAAAGGGTCAGTAAAATATCTTGACAAGCTTTCTTTTATCTAGTATACTTTATAGGTCAAGAAAAATACTTGACGGGTGAGAATATGGAAAAATTAGTACAGGTTGCTCAATTATTTGACACTTATGGTTCATTACTAAATGATAAACAAAGAGATGTCATTAATTGCTACTACAATGAGGATTTATCACTAAATGAAATAGCTCAAAATAACAATAAATCAAAACAGGCAATCTCAGATATGATCCAAAGGTCTGTTGATAAATTATTTGAGTTTGAAAATGAACTTTCTTTATTAAAAAAGAGAAGTCTTTTGAGAGAAGATTTATCTTTGTTAAGAGAGTTGATCGAAAGTTCAAACAAAGAAGCTATTGATAAAATCGATGAGATGATAAATAAAATTTAGGATGTGAAAATATGATTTTTTCAAGTCTTTCTGAAAAATTGCAAGACACTTTAGGTAAACTTACAGGAAAAGGAAAATTAAGCGAAAAAGACATCGATAATGCAACCAGAGAAATAAAACTTTCTTTACTTGAAGCAGATGTTAATTACAAGGTAGTTAAGGAATTTATAAAAAAAATCAAAGAAAGAGCAATGGGTGAAGATGTCATGGGTTCACTAACCCCAGGACAGACAGTTATAAAGATTGTAAATGATGAACTTACAAATCTTATGGGAAAGGAAAATTCCAAGCTTGAGCTTACTGGTTCTACACCACATGTTGTTTTAATGGTAGGACTTCAAGGTTCAGGTAAAACAACCCACTCTGGTAAACTTGTTAAAAAACTTAAAAAAGAAGGTAGAAATCCACTTTTAGTAGCCTTAGATATTTATAGGCCAGCTGCCATTGAACAACTTAAAGTTGTAGGAAAGCAAGCTGAAGTTGAGGTTTTTGATAGGGGTAAACAAGATCCTATAAAAACTGCTCAAGAAGCTAAGGAATATGCAAGAAGAAATAACAATGACGTTGTCATCATGGATACAGCCGGACGTCTTCAAATCGATGAAGATTTGATGAATGAATTAAGAAATATAAAAACAAGTGTAAAACCTAATGAAATACTCTTGGTTGTTGATGCCATGGTTGGTCAAGAATCAGTAAATGTTGCAAAGACATTTGATGATTACTTAGATATTACAGGAGTAATATTGACTAAGCTTGATGGTGATGCAAGAGGTGGTGCTGCACTTTCTATAAGAGAAGTTGTAGGAAAGCCAATTAAATTCATAGGTACAGGAGAAAAACTAGAAGATTTAGAAGCCTTCTATCCTGATAGGATGGCATCAAGAATACTTGGTATGGGCGATGTCCTATCTCTAATAGAAAGAGCAGAAAAACAAGTTTCTTTAAAAGAAGCAAAAGAGCTTGAAGAAAAGATGCGAAATCAGTCCTATACTTTAGATGATTTTATTGAACAAATAAATCAAATAAGGAATATGGGGCCGCTTGAAGATTTACTTTCTATGATTCCAGGTGTCAATAATAAGATGCTTAAAAATGTAAATATTGATGACAGTGGATTTGTAAGGATTGAAGCTTTAATTTCTTCTATGACAAAAGAAGAAAGAGAAAAACCTGAGATAATTGGCAAAAGTCGTAAAGAAAGAATTGCTAAGGGCTCAGGTGTTGATATGAAAGAATTAAATCAACTATTAAAGCAATTTAAAGAACTTAAGAAAATGATGAAACAATTTACTAATATGAAGAAAAAAGGAAGAAAAGGTAAAAGAAAGTTTAATATGCCTTTCTTTTAATTATGGAGGTTATAATGGCAGTTAAAATTAGATTAAAAAGAATGGGACAAAAGAAAAGACCATTTTACAGAGTAGTTGTAGCAGATTCTAGAAGTCCAAGAGATGGAAAATTCATTGAAGAAATTGGTTATTACAATCCAATATCAGAACCAAAAGAATTTAAAATTGATAATGAAAAAGCTAAACAATGGATTAAAAATGGTGCAAAACCAACATCAATAGTTGAAAAGCTATTCAATGACAACAACGTTTTAGCTTAAAGATTAAAAAAATGAAAGATTTAGTCAAACTAATAGTCACAGAGCTTGTAGAAGATAAGGACTCTGTAGGAATAATAGTAGACGAAAATGATGGAGAAGTTGACATTAAAATTAATGTAGCTGAAAAAGACAAAGGAAGAGTTATAGGTAGAGGTGGAAATATTATAAATTCTATTAGAAATATAGCTCGTGCTTGTGCAGTTAAGGAAGATGTCAAAGTTAATATAAAAATATGAAAATAACTGTAGCAGAGATAATTAATACACATGGAATAAGAGGAAATCTTAAGATTAAATCATATTCAGATAATGAAAATAGGTTTAATAAGGACTCAAAACTTTTTTTAGATGATGAGGAAGTTGTTATTGAATCATCTTTTAAGCATAAGGGTAGTATTATTATAAAACTCAAGAACTATGATGATATTAATGAGGTAGAAAAGTTTATTGGACACGAACTTACTATCGATGAAAATGACTTAGAAGATTTAAATAATGGAGAGTATTATTTATTTGATTTGATAGGACTTAGGGTCTATGAAAACGGAGAGAAAATAGGAAGTGTGGTAGATGTTATAACAGGTGTTTATCCTAATGATATCTATGTAATAGAAAAAAATGGGAAAGAGGTATATTTTCCAGCCCTAAATGCTACAATTAAAAATATTGATTTAGAAAACAAAAAAATAGAAGTAGAAAACTTCAAAGATTATGAATAAGATAACTATACTTACACTATTTCCAGAAAGTTTTAAATTTTTAGAAAGCTATGGTGTAATAGGCAAGGCTATCCAAAAAGGACTTATTGAAATTAATGTTGTAAATATAAGAGATTATAGCAAGGACAAACACAACAGAGTAGATGATACAGTATTTGGTGGAGCAGCAGGAATGCTTATGAGGCCTGACCCTATATTTGATGCACTTATTGCTAATAAAACTTCAAAATCAAAAGTTATATATATGTCTGCAGCAGGAGAAATCCTAACGCAAAAATTAGCAATCAAATTCGCAGACTTTAAAGATATGGTAATCTTGTGTGGACACTATGAAGGAATAGATGCAAGAATTACTAATCACTATGTTGATTATGAAGTTTCGATAGGTGACTATGTACTTACAGGTGGTGAAATCCCAGCCATGGTACTTATAGATTCTCTATCTAGATTTATAGATGATGTTGTAGGAAAAAAAGAGTCCCTAGTTACTGATTCACACTATAATGGACTATTACAATATGATGAGTACACAAAGCCAAGAAATTTTAGAGGCTATCAGGTTCCAAGAGAGCTTATAAGTGGTAATCATAAACTAATAGAAGAATGGAAAAAAAAATCATCTCTTTTAAAGACTAAGAGAGTAAGAAAAGACTTATACGATAGATATATCAAGGAGGATCACGATGGAATTAATTAAAAAAATCGAAAATGAACAACTACGTGAAGATAATCCAGACTTTAGAGTTGGAGATACTATAAGAGTAAGCTACAGAATCAAAGAAGGAGATAAAACAAGACTTCAAGACTTTGAAGGTGTAGTAATTAAAATCAAAGAAGGAAATCTCGGAAAAACTTTCACACTTAGAAGACTTTCTTATGGTGTAGGAGTTGAAAGAACCTTCCTATATCACTCACCAAGATTAGAAGCATTTAAAATTGTTAGACGTGGTAAGGTAAGACGTGCTAAACTTAACTACCTAAGAGAACGTCAAGGTAAAGCTGCTAAGGTTAAAGAAAAAACAAATTATTAAGCTTATATCCAAAACCCCTTAATCTTACGAGAATTAAGGGGTTTTATAATGCTGAAAAATGTAGACAATTATAAATTTTTGTATCTTAAAACTTTTATTATTCACTTATATATTATTTTTTTAAGAAAGTCTTTATTAACTCAAGTTTAGTTTTCTGTAAATGTTTATAAATCTAAGCTTATATTGAAATTATTAAGTAAATTTCCTATAATAAGGTATATAATGTAATATTTGAGTAAAATTATAGTTAAAATTTAATGTTAAGAATATTTTTATATTATTAATTGTAATATTGTAAATAATTAATAATAAATGTAGGAGACAAGTTAATGAATAAAAAAAATGAATTGACTCATAGTCAAATCCAAGAAGAATTAATTGAACTTTTAAAAAAGACAGATGAATTTTTAAGAAAAAATGAAATAGAATATACTATTTCTTATGGAACTTTACTTGGAGCAGTTCGTCATAAGGGATTCATTCCTTGGGATGATGATATTGATATTTCTATGAAAAGATCTGAGTATAATAAATTTTTAAGTCTTTTAAGGAAAAAAAATGAAATAGAAGAAGGAATATCAGTCGAAGGAATTTGCCTAAACAATAACGAAATACCATTTTTAAAAATAGTAAATAATAATATCAAAGTTTGTGAAGAAATCAATGGTGGTTATAATGATGACTATTTGTGGATAGATGTTTTTCCAGTAGATTATGTACCTAATCACTTTCAAAAAATATTTTTTGCCATTATCTATAAATACTATAGAAAATTTTATTATTTTTCAAGATTTTATGAAAAGGGCTGGGAATCTCATGCAAAGAAGTGCTTAGCAAATAGTATATTAGCAAAATTTGCAAAAAGAAAAAACTCTTCTTACTATTCAAGAAAGTTAGATGAGTTTGCAGAATCTATAAAAGAATCAAAGTTTTTAGCTAATAATGTTTTTGGCACAAGTGGTGAAAAAGAGCTAGTTGATGCCAAATTATTTGATTCATATATAGATTATAACTTTGAAAATATAAAGGTAAGGGGAATAAAAGATTATGACACTTATCTTAAGGTAAATTATGGAAATTATATGGAAATACCACCAGCTGAAGATAGGATAACACATGGATTAAGAGCGTGGAAATATGAAGAATAGGATAACATTACTTAATTCCATTTCAGCTTTGCTTTTACAGGTTTTTACAATAATAAGTGGATTTGTAATACCTAAAATAATTCTCTTATATTTTGGATCTAGAGTTAATGGTTTGGTTTCATCTTTAACTCAATTTCTAAGTTATATTTCTCTTGTAGAAGGTGGTATAACAGGAGTTATATATGCATCACTATATAAGCCATTAATACAAAAGGATGAGAAGAAGATAAGCCGTATATTGGTGACAACTAATAAGTTTTATAAGACTATAGGTTTTATTTTTATAATATATTCTATAGTACTGGCTATTATATATCCAATATTTATAAATAAAGATTTTGGCTTTTTTTATGTATTTTTATTAACTATAGTTTTATCATTAACATTGTTTATTCAGTATATGTTTTCTCTGACATTAAAAACATTGTTGATAGCAGATAAGAAATTATATGTTATATCATTTACTCAAATTGGAATAATAATTTTAAATATAACATTTACTTATTTAAGTGCCAAGATATATCCAAATATTCACATCTTGAAATTTATTAGTGGATCAATGTTTTTATTACAACCTATAATGTATAGACGATATGTAAACAAGACTTATAATATTTCTTGGAATGAAAAATATGATAATGAATTATTAAAAGATAGGTGGAATGGCTTTGCAATAAATGTTGCAGCTTTTATCCATACATCAACAGATATAACTATTTTGACTTTATTTTCTAATTTAAAGTCAGTATCAATTTATTATGTTTATGCACTAGTTACAAATGGACTTGGAAGCTTAATAAATTCCATTTCTTCTGGAATAGAGCCTACTATTGGACAAGCCTATGCAAGGGGAGATGCTAAAGAATTAAACCAAAAGATGGATATGTATGAATTTATAATATTTTTTTTAGTAGGAGGTCTTTTTACAGTAGCAGCCTTGCAAATAACCCCATTTGTCATGCTATATACAAAAAATATCACAGATGCTAACTACTATAGGCCATTATTTGGCTATATGTTAGTATTATCAGAAGCCTTATACTTATTAAAATATCCACACTTAAGCCTAGCATATACTGCTAATAAATTTAAAGAAATCACTATTCCGGCATATTTAGAAGCAATAATAAATATTATTATTTCGATAATTTTGGTAAATAAGATTGGACTTTTGGGAGTAGCTATAGGTACAAGTTGTGCCATGCTATATAGGATGGTATTTCATGTTTATTATACTAAGAAGATATTAAAGAATAGAAAACAAAGAATATTTTATAAAAAAATTTTATCTATAGGAATAGCAACACTTATATCAATAGGAATTTCTAGTATAACTAAAATTGATGAGCCAACATTTATACATTTTATTATAGGAGCAGGGAAGGATAGTGTAATAGTTCTTGTAGTATACCTAATAACGGCAATTCTATGTTTTAGAAAAGAACTTAATTATATGCTTTCATATCTTAAGATAAAACATAAATAAAGCTTTATTACAATCATACATTATCAGTATCTTTACTGATTTTTACAAAAATATTTCTTAACAAAGACTAGTTTTACTAGCCTATATAAAATAAATTATTAATTAATAAAAGATAGTGAGGGAAATCATGGACAAAATTGAAATGGATATATTATTATCTATAAAAGATGTAGACTTTGTAAGTCAAGCAGATTTATCTAAAAGATGTGGATATTCACTTGAACTTGTAAATAAATCTTTAAAAAGCTTAATTAAAAAAGGACATCTTGATAAAAGATATAACTTATGTGATATGGCAAAAAAAGCAATTAAAAATAAGTCTCCCAAAAACGCCATAATTTTAGCAGCAGGCTTTGGAATGAGAATGGTGCCAATAAATAGCGATTATCCAAAAGCCTTATTAGAGATAAAGGGTGAAGTTTTAATTGAAAGAATAATTAGGCAGTTAAAAGAGATAGGAATAGTTGACATTTCTATAGTTGTTGGATTTTTAAAGGAGAAATTCGAATACTTAATTGACAAGTATGGTGTAAAATTAATAATTAATGAAGAATATAATATTAAAAATAATCTTCATTCCCTAAATTTAGCTAGTAATTTAATATCAAATACTTATATAATTCCTTCTGACATTTATTTAAATGAAAATTTATTTAGAAAAAACGAATTATATTCTTGGTATATGATTACTAATGAAAAAAATAAGGAAAGCAAAGTCAAAATCAATAAGAATGGTAAACTTATAAAAACAGATGATATAGGAAATACTATAATTGGTATTTCTTATCTAACGGATGAAAATTCTAAAAAATTAGTATCAAATATTAATAAAATGGATAAAGATAGTAAATATAATGATTGTTTTTGGGAAGAAGCCCTATATGTTATAGATGAAATACCGATTTATGCTAGAGAAGTTGATCATAAGAAAGTAATAGAAATCAATACCTACGAACAACTTAGGGAGATTGATAGCACTTCAAATCATCTAAAATCTGATGCCATTGATACAATTACAAAGGCTTTAATTGCAAAAGAAGATGACATAAAAAATATAAAAATTTTAAAAAAAGGTATGACAAACAGGTCTTTTCTGTTTGAATGTAAAAATAAAAAATATATTATGAGAATTCCTGGTGAGGGTACAGACCAACTAATAAATAGAAAAGAAGAAGCAGAAGTTTATGATAAAATTAATGGTAGAGGAATTTGTGATAATATAATATATATAAATCCAGCCAATGGATACAAGATTACAGAATACTTAGAAGGATCAAGGGTATGTGATCCAAGTAATGTAGATGATTTAAAATTATGTATGAAAAAATTAAAAGACTTCCACAAATTAAATCTAGAAGTTTCTCATGAATTTGATATTTTTAAACAAATAGATTTTTATGAAAGTTTGTGGCAAGGGAAAAAATCTATTTATAGAGATTATATGGAAACAAAAGAAAAAGTTTTTTCTCTAAAAGATTATATAGGTAAGCATATAGAAAGAAAAATCTTATGTCATATAGATGCAGTTTGTGATAATTTTCTTTTTACAAACACAAATGATTTAAGATTAATTGATTGGGAATATGCTGGTATGCAAGATCCAGATGTTGACATTGCTATGTTCTGTATATATGCACTTTATAATAATGAGGAAGTGGAAAGACTTATAGATATATATTTTGAAGATAAATGTCCTTTTGATACAAGGCTTAAAATATATTGTTATATAGCGGCTTGTGGCCTTTTGTGGAGCAATTGGTGTGAATTTAAGAAAAATCTTGGAGTGGATTTTGGAGAATATGCTATAGCTCAATATGCTTATGCTAAAGATTATTATAATTTATTTAAGGAAAAGGTAAATGAGGGTAGATAATGCAATAATACTTGCTGCAGGAATGTCGAGTAGGTTTGCTCCTTTATCCTTTGAAAAACCAAAAGCTTTAATAGAGGTAAAGGGTGAAATATTAATAGAAAGACAAATTAGGCAGCTAAAAGAAGCAGGTGTAAAAGAAATAATAATTGTAACAGGTTATAAGGCTGATAGGTTTTCATATCTTGAAAAAAAATTTAGTGTAAAGCTTGTTTATAATGAAGATTATCTTATTAGAAATAATAATTCTAGTATATATGCGGTTAGAGATTACCTAGGTAATTCTTATATATGTTCATCAGATAATTATTTTTTAGAAAATCCATTTGAGATAGAAGTTGATGATTCATTTTATTCATCAGTATATGTAGAAGGATATACTGATGAATGGTGTATTGATACTTTTGATGATGGATTGATTAAAAATGTAAAAATAGGTGGCAAAGATTCTTGGATTATGCTAGGCTATGTCTTCTGGTCAAATGATTTTAGCAAAAAATTCATTTCTATCTTAAAAGATGAATACGATAAAGAAGAAACTTTTGATAAATTGTGGGAGAGTATTTATATAGAGCATATAGATGATTTGAATATGTATATTCATAAACATCCTAAAAATATTATATTTGAGTTTGATAGTCTTGATGAACTTAGAGAATTTGATAATACATATATAAGTGATACTAGGTCTAATATAATAAAAAATATAGCCTTTAAATTAAAGACTAAAGAAAAAGATATAATAAATATAAGACCATTTAAGGATAAAAATAAGATTCAAATAGGCTTTACATTTGAAGCTAAGGATAAATATAGATATTATTATGGGAAAGATATACTAGAAAAGATATAATAAAAATCAAAGATTTAACTTGAAGATGACCCTTTTGGGTCATTTCTTTATATATTATAAACGTGATAATATTGCATAAATATATGTGAAATTATTTATATAATAAAAATGATAATTAGACTATAAATTAAAAGGGTAAAATATAAATAGTTATCGTTAAAAATTATACATCTATAAATGCTTAACAAATAAAAATTAAGATTTTTTATATAAAAAGCTAGGAGGAATTATGAATATAAATTGGTATCCAGGCCATATGAAAAAAACAAAGGAAGAGATAGAAAAATCTCTGAAATTAGTAGATATAATTTTGGAGGTTATAGATGCAAGGATTCCCAAATCATCAAGAAATCCGCTTATTTCTGAAATTGTTAAGGATAAAGAGACAATTATTATAATGAATAAAACAGACCTTTCAGACCCAAAAGAAAATGAGATGTGGGTAAAAAAGTTTGAAGATGAAGGATTGAACGCTTTAAAAATCAATGCCAAAGAGCCTATAAATACAGGAAAAATTTATAAAGTTGCCAAAAATATTTTGAAAGATAAATTTAAGAAAAATGAAGAAAAACAAATAGAAAATGAAAATATAAGGATGATGGTAGTAGGTATTCCAAACTCAGGAAAATCTACTTTTATAAATAACATTGCTAAAAGGAAGGGAACTAGGGTTGGAAATAGACCTGGAGTTACCCAACAAAAACAATGGATAAAGACAAACTCCAATATACTTTTATTGGACACTCCGGGTGTTTTATGGCCAAAGTTTGATAATGAAACGGGACTTGCCCTATCTTTTACTAATGCCATAAAAGATGAGATCTTAAATATAGAGGAGCTTTGCCTTAAATTTATAGAATTTATGAAAGAATCATACCCAGAAAACCTAGAAGAAAGGTATAAAATAGATTCGAGTAAGATGCCTATTGATATATATGATGAAATAGCAATTAAAAGAGGAGCCATTATAAGAAAGGGAGAAGTAGATTACACAAGATGTGCAAATCTTATATTCAATGATTTTAGAAGTGGAAAATTAGGAAGGATTACCATTGAAAAAGCTTAATTATTCTGAATTTAATGATAATATAAGAAAGGAAATTCACGAAAAATATGATCTTATAGCAGGTATAGATGAGGTAGGAAGGGGACCTTTAGCAGGGCCGGTTGTAACTTGTGCAATCATTATGAAAAAGGACTCCCATATTAATGGAGTTACTGATTCTAAGAAATTGTCTAAAAAGAAAATGAAAGATTTATCTCCAAAAATTATAGGTGAATCAGTGGCATATGCCTTTGGCTATGCCAATAATATACTTATAGATAAGGAAAATATAAAGAATGCTACAAAGATTGCTATGAAAGATGCCTTAGAAAAACTTGAAATAAGACCTGAAATTGTACTAATTGATGCTGAAAGAATAGAAACTGATATAAAGCAACTTAATATAGTAAAAGGTGATTTATATGAATATAGCATATCTTGTGCCTCAATACTTGCTAAGTTAAGAAGGGATAAGATAATGGAAAATTTCGCAAAAATTTACCCTTACTATTCTTTTGAAACTAATGCTGGTTATGGTACTAAAAAGCACTATGAAGGCTTAGAAAAATATGGAGAATGTCCAATTCACAGAAAAACTTTTCTAAGGAAATTTAAGGAAAGGCAGCTTTCTTTTTTATGACACAAACTAAAAAAAGGTCAATAGGAAACTTTGGAGAAGATTTGACATCTAAGTACTTGGAAAAAAATGGCTATACTATTCTTGATAAAAATTATCTTAAATCTTTTGGAGAAATTGATATAATTGCTGTAAAAGATGATATTTTATCTTTTGTTGAAGTTAAGACAAGAAAAAATGATAAATTTAAAAGGGCAAGCCTTGATGTAGGATATTTTAAACAAGAAAGGATAAAAAAGGCAGCTCAGGCTTATATAATTGAAAAAAAATTAGATTCTTTTTTAATATCATTTGATGTCTGTGAAGTCTATCTTGAAGAAAGAATTATCCACTATATAAAAAACGCCTTTGGTGATTGACATGAAAAAGAGAGAATTATTAATTTATTTAAATTTTATATACTTGCAAAATAGTTTAATACTTGATTTTTGTGAAAATCTTGATATGGAAAATTTTTTTGACCTTGATAGGAAAATTTTTAATAAGCTAAGTAAGAAAAATTATGACAAAATTTTTAGTCCGAAAAACCTTGAATCTTTCAAATATTATAAGGAAAAAATTATAAAAGGTTCTTATAAAGTTTCCACAATTTATGATAAAGATTATCCGGAAAATTTAAAAAATATATATGATAAACCAGCCTTATTATTCTATAAGGGTGAAATAGAAGAAGATGATAAATATGCTATAGCCTTTATTGGAGCTAGAAAGTGCACCGACTATGGTAAATGGGCAACTAAGAAGATTGTGGAAGGTTTTAAAGATACTAATATAAGAACAGTTTCAGGTCTTGCTTATGGAATCGATGCTATAAGTCATAAGGTAAGCCTTGATAATGGTATAAAAACAATTGGTGTTTTAGGTTGTGGAATAGATAAAATCTATCCTAAAAAAAATAAATTTCTTTATGATAAAATGGAAAATGAAGGACTTATTATATCAGAATTTCCTTTAGGAACAGAACCAATATCTTATAATTTTCCTAGAAGGAATAGAATTATTTCAGGCATAAGTAGAGGAGTTTGTGTGATAGAGGCAAAAGAAAAATCAGGAACTATGATTACAACAAACTTTGCCCTAGAACAAGGAAGAGATGTATTTTGTCTTCCTGGAAATATAAATTCTATATATTCAAAAGGCTGTAATAAGCTAATTCAAGAAGGCTCAAAACTTGTTATGGATGCAAGTGATATAATAGATGAGATTGAAGATTTTAAAAATTTAAAGACAAAAAAAACTATTTTAAACCTAGATTTACTTGATAAAGATAGTGTAGATGTAGTAAAGTATATAATCGATAATCCATCTTCAAGTGCGGATGATATTTCAATTAATTTATCACTTCCAATTGAAGATGTAAGTTATATACTCATTTCTTTAGAGTTAAAAGATTATATAGAAAATATAGGAAATAATGAATACGTAAGTAAGGGTGATTAAATGGCTAAAAATTTAGTAATTGTAGAGTCTCCAACTAAGGCTAAGTCTATAACTAAGATGCTGGGTTCAAACTATAAGGTTAAGGCAACCTATGGGCATCTTAGAGATTTGCCAAAATCTAAGCTTGGAGTTGATATTGAAGATGATTTTGAACCTAAATATATAAAGGTTAGGGGAAAGGCGAAGACTATAAATGAGCTCAAAAAAGAAGCGGATAATGCTCAAAATGTATATCTTGCAACAGACCCTGATAGGGAAGGTGAGGCTATTAGCTGGCATTTACAATATCTATTGGGTCTTGATAAAAATGAAAAAAATAGGGTTGAGTTTCATGAAATAACTAAAAATAATGTAAAAAATGCTATCAAAAATCCAAGAAAAATTGATCAAAATCTTGTTGATAGTCAACAAGCTAGAAGGGTGATGGATAGGATTGTAGGTTATGAAATATCTCCTATTCTTTGGAAAAGAGTTAAATCTGGACTTTCAGCAGGTCGTGTTCAATCAGTAGCACTAAAACTTATAGTAGATAGGCAAAGGGAAATTGATGCTTTTAAGCCAGAAGAATATTGGACAATAAGCGCTAAGCACAAAGAAGAAAAGATAGAATTTGAATCAGAATTTTATGGAACAAAATCTAAAAAGATAAAAATATCCAATGAAAATGGAGCTGATAAAATTCTTAATAAAATAGATAAGGATAAGTTTGAAGTAGTTGATATATCTAAAACAAAGAAAAAAAGAAAGGCTCAAAAACCATACACTACTTCAACTTTGCAACAAGATGCTTCAAATAAACTGGGTTTTTCCACCAAATACACAATGAGCCTTGCCCAACAACTATTTGAAGGAATTGACCTTGGAGATAAAGGTAGAGTAGGACTTATTACTTATATGAGAACTGATGCTACAAGACTTTCTAGTGAGATTATTGGAGAAAGTTTATCATATATTAAGGAAAAATATGGAAGTAAGTATGCTTCAAATGGAAGAAATTATTCCAAGAAGTCAAAACAGACTCAAGATGCCCATGAGGCGATTAGACCAACATCTATATACAATGACCCTATTTCGGTAAAAGATTACCTTACAGACCAACAATACAAGCTATATAAGCTGATTTGGACTAGGGTAGTCCAATCCCAAATGACAGACTATGAATACTTATCTACATCTATATCGCTTGATTCAAATGGAATAGTATTTAAGGCTAGTGGAAAGATTACCTTATTTGATGGTTTTATGAAGGTATCTTCGTCTAAGGAAAATGAAAATTTCTTACCAGATTTAGAAAAAGGTGATGTAATAAAGGCAACAAGTATCACAAAAAATCAACACTTCACAAAGCCACCTGCAAACTATACAGAAGCATCTTTAGTAAAGGTATTAGAAGAATATGGAATAGGTCGCCCTTCTACCTACTCATCAACCATAGCTTCAATTATTTCAAGAAATTATGTTGAGTTTGAAGACAGAAAAATACTACCTACTAAACTAGGCATAAGGGTAAATGACTTTTTACAAGAAAACTTTAATGATGTAATAAATGTAGAATTTACAGCAAAGATGGAAAATGAGCTTGATAGGATAGCTCAAGATGAAGTTTATTGGAAAGATGTACTTAAAGGATTTTATGAAGGGTTCGAAAAAGACTTAAATGCTGTATCAAAAGATACAAATGACTATAAAGTAAAAGATAAAATTCTTGATGAAAAATGTCCTAAATGCGGTTCTCCTTTAGCAATTAAGCATGGTAGAAATGGTAAATTTATAGGTTGTACAAACTTTCCTGATTGTAATTTTACAAAGTCAATTATAAAAACCACAGGTGTAAAATGCCCTAAGTGTAATGATGGAGAGCTTATAGAGAAAGTATCCAAAAAAGGCAAAAGATTTTATGGTTGCTCAAATTTTCCATCTTGTGATTATGCTACATGGGATACGCCAACAGGAGATAGGTGTCCTGAGTGTGGAGACTTGTTAGTTCACAAGAAAAATAGGTCAACTGATGAGATAAAATGTAACTCATGTGATTATGTAAAAGAAAAGATAAGATAATAAA
>NZ_JAXDSU010000019.1:0-51642 GCF_034090325.1 Anaerococcus porci | reverse complement strand
CGAAGAACTCTTAATCGTTTCATCGTTCGACTTGCATGTGTTATGCACGCCGCCAGCGTTTATCCTGAGCCAGGATCAAACTCTCATTTAAAGTTCGATCTTGACTTCTGTCATTTTTTGTTTGGTTTACTCAAAGTAATTCACTTTACTTTTTTGTAGTTATCTATATATATTTTTTTGAGGTTCAATGTCGCTATCTTGTAACGACTATTATATAATACCATCTTCATTTTATCTTGTCAAGTATTTTTTTATTTTTTTCTAAAAAACACTTAGTTTTAAGATATCTTTTCTGATATGATATTGTATATATTATATACTGCACATTTTACTTTGTCAAGTTTTTTTATTTTTTATTATCTTGCTCAGTCATTTACAGTACCTTTATATAATACTATGGTTATTATCTTTTGTCAATTTTTTTCTGAAGTTTTTTTAAAAAAAGAAAAGAAGACCTATTTTACAATAAAAATTAGGTCTTCTTTGTCTTTTATTCCAAATTTTTTAAATATTTTATTTATTTAAGGCTTTTTTTAACTCTTCTAACTTTTCTTTGCACACATCCATAGCTTTTTGTAGTGAATCTTTCTTGGTCATATCTACTCCAGCATCTTTTAATACTTCTAATGGATACTTACTCTTTCCTGCTTTTAGAAAGTTAAGGTATTTTTCTATATCTTCTTTTTCTCCATTTAGTATTTTATCTGATAGGGTTACTGCTGATGAGAAACCTGTTGCGTATTGGAATACATAGTAGAACATATAAAAGTGTGGTATTCTTGCCCACTCTGTTGATATATATTCATCTACTTCTATATCTTCTCCAAAATAATCTACATTTAGATCATGATAAATTTGGTTTAGTTTCTCACTTGTTACAGGTTTTCCCTCCTCTACAAGTTTGTTTGCAATATGTTCAAATTCAGCAAACATAGTTTGCCTAAATACTGTAGACTTAAAGCTATTTACATAGTGATTTAATAAATAAGTTTTTTCTTTATCATTTTCTGCCTTATCTATCATATAGTTTAGTAGAAGTAGCTCATTTGTTGTTGATGCTATTTCTGCCAAAAATATTGAATATTCTCCATATATATAAGGTTGGCTACTTCTTGTGTAGTAGGAGTGCATGGAGTGACCTAATTCATGTGCTGTTGTAAATAGTGAATCTAGAGATTCGTTATAGTTTAATAGGATGTATGGTTCTGTATCATAGGATCCTGATGAGTATCCTCCTGATCTTTTTCCATCATTTTCTAATACGTCAAACCATCTATCATCAAATCCTTCTCTTGCCTTTTTAATATATTCTTCGCCTAGTGGAGCAAGAGCCTTAAGGATTAATTCCTTAGCCTCATCAAATGTATATTTTTTTTCATAATCTTCTACTAAGGGAAGATATATATCATGAAAGCCTAAATCACTAAGTCCTAAAACTTTTTTTCTAAGGCTTGTATAGTCTCTGTGAATTTCTATATTGTCATGGATTACTTCTATTAGATTATCATATACGCTTTCATTTATATTATTTCTAAATAGACTCATTTCTCTTGCAGACTTAAAGTTTTTAAGAGCTGCTATGGTGTTATTTGCAGTCATCTCGCCATCTAAAAGAGATGCAACTGTATTTTCAAATTGCTTATATGTCTTATAGTAGGTTTCGTAAACATCTCTTCTAAATTTACGGTTAGAATCTACTTGTAGGTTTGTGAAGTTTGCATCTGTAATTTTTACTTCTTTATCGCCTTTTTTGACACTTGGAAATTTTAAATCTGCATTTGAAAATATCATATAAGTGTTTTGTGGGTTTTGTGTAAGTTTTGAAAATGATGCTATTATTTTCTCTTCATTTTCTCCTAGAGTGTGGTCTTTGTTTCTAAATAAATCTTCAAAGTAATGAGCATATATTTTAAGTTCATCTTTTTGGTTTATAAAAGATTTTACCTTCTCGTAATCATCTGATAATATTTCAGGATTTACAAAAGATAAATTTTTTACCAAATCTCCATAAAGATTTGTTGCAATTTTTTCCATCTCTTGATATTTAGATACTCTTGTATCCTCATCTGACTTTAAGGATGCGTAGACACCAAGTTTCGAGAATTTTCTTTCAAGTTTTTCAGAATCCTTTAAAAACTTGTATAAAGAATCAGCTGACTCTAATATCCTTCCTTTATATGTCTTAACTTCTTTTAAAAGATTTTTTACTTCTTCTACTTCCTTATAAAAGTCATCATCGCTTTTATATATTTTTTCTGTATCCCACTTTAGGGACTTATCTATTTCATTTCTATTCATATTTTGCTCCTTTACTTAATGGCAAATTTTCCATTTTTTAATTTTTCTATACTTAAAATTTTAATAATCTTATCACTTTCCTTAGTGAAGTTTGCTATTACCATCTCACTATTTTCAATATTTGCTTTTTTACTTATATTTTCTATATTATAGGTCTTAAATAAATCTTTAAGGTACTTATCTTCTTCTTTTACTCTCATCTTCGTAGCAATATTTATATCTCCATCTTCTATATCCTCGGCCTCATCTAAGATAGCATCACTTCTTATAGATGTAGGGTATATATTTTGATTTGAATTGTAAAAGTAAGCATAGTCCATCATATTTAAATACTTATTGTATATAGAATACTTTGAATATTGAAAATCATCAGATATTTGGACCTGACTTATAATTAAAATATCCCCACTAGGAGATGTCATCTTATAAAAACTAATGAGACTATAGGACTTATCTTCATCAAAAATTGGTCCTATTTCAATTTTCTCTTCATCTAAGCCTAGATTGTTATTCTTATCTTCATAGTTTACAAATATAGAATAACTACCAGAATTTTCTGTAGAAGGAAGAAGGGAAAGGCCTAAATCTATATTAGCTATCTTTGCAGATACAAGATTACCCACAGCCTCATCAAGATTTATAGAAGGGGATTTTCTCCCTTTTCCATACTTTTGTTCGAAGCTTTTCTTCTTATTTGTATTTTCAAAAGTTTTTTCTTTTCCTACATATTTTATATTAACTTTTTCCTTTATAGTTTCTTTATCACCATTTTTTAAAGAACTTTCACTTGGTTTTTGACAAGATGTAAAAAGAAAATATAAGCTAAGAAGACATAAAAGTATAGTATGTTTTCTCATAAGGCTCCCATTACAGACCTATTTCCTATATAAACAAATCCAATGGCTATAGCTACAAAGGCAACTAAGCTGATAATTCTTGTTGTAGATGAAATATCCATATTCATAATTGGAAAAGCTCCTGCTAGGATAAATCCTCCCAAAAGTCCACCCAAATGTCCTGTAATTCCAATCCCTGGCATCATAAATGAATAAATTATATTTATTACTATTATAGGAAGAAAACTTCTTCCAAATTGCATAAGGATATCATTATCCTTATAGTTTAACATAATGCCTAGCCCAAGACCTATAAGTCCATAAAGAGAAGTAGAGGCTCCGGCTGATACTGTGTTCAACTCTCCAAAAGCATAGGTTAAAAGATTACCCATAAGACCCGTTAGAATGTATATGATAAGAAAATTTCTTGATCCATAAAGAGATTCAAAAACTCCACCTATGGAATTTAAAAAATACATATTCATCAAAAGATGAAAAATTCCTATATGGATAAAGATTGCACAAAACATTCGCCACCACTGCCCTTGAAAGACATATATCTTATTCATAGCCTGAAACCTCACCAGATTTGATATATTTTCACTTCCTCCACTTACAGTCATCAAAATAAAGACTAGGATATTTATTCCCATTAGTATTCTTGTCATTTTTCCTTTACTCATATCTCTCTTTCCTTTAATTATACCATAGATATAAAGAGCTTAAAAAATAGCAAAGCTATCTTCTATTAGACTTCTTGCTATTTTTCTTATTTCTTTATCATAGTCTTCTCTATTTATATTTTCATCAATAGAAAATTCATAAATCTGATCAATTATATTGTTTTTTTCTATCCTTTGATAATCTACATCTTGTAAAAATATAACCCTTATATCTTTATTGTATCTTTTAGCAAATTTAGCAAGATTTATAGAATTTTCTCCATTAAATTCATCTACATTTTCAGTAAGAATCATTATATCTTGATCTTTCACTTCCTCTTTGAAGTCTACAAGAGATAAAATAAGCTCCATTGAATTAGAAATTTGTGCTCTAAAGAAGATATAAAGAGCCCAGCATACCCCGCCACCTGCTCCAAGATATGGAAAATCTATATGACCAACACCTAGTGCTTCTGATACTTTTTTTGAAAAGTGCTTACATGCTACTTCTAATTTTTCTATCTCTTCCTTACTAGCTCCCTTTCTTATAGGTCTTTTTTCTAAAAAGGAATTTTTTTCAAAAAGAGTAAGAGGTTGGCTTGTGGCAAGCTCAATATCCACATTAAATATTCTCTTATCAAGACCTGACATATCTATTGAATTAACCTTTATCATGTTTTTTGCAATAGGGGTAAGAGAATTTAAGTTCTTATCATAAAATCTAACACCTAAAGCATAAAGCATACCCATGCCCATATCATTTGTTGCAGTATCTCCTACTCCTATAAAGAACTTTTCACATCCATTATTAAAACCATCTACTATCATCTCCCCTAATCCTATGGAAGATGACTTCATTATATCAAGCGTATCCTTATCTAGGAGCCTAAGACCACAAGCTTCTGCCATCTCCATTACACAAAAATTGTTTTTAATTACATATCTTGCAGTTGAAGCCTCATTTTGTGGATTATGTACATTCACATAAGAGAAATCTCCTCCTATAACTTCTTTCATAATCTCTACAGTCCCTCTTCCTCCATCTAGAAAGGGAAGGATTTCAACATGGTTAGTCTTTTCATATTTTTCTAACTCGTCTTTAAAATAATTGGCTATCTCTATTGAGTTTTCAAAATCTTTTATAGAATCTAAAGCTAGTAGTATATTCATAATTCACCTCAATATAAATTATACCCAATATCTATATCTTAATTATTTAAATATCTTTACCGATTAAGAATTGGGTGTTATAATAAAATAGAAAGTTTATTAAATAAACTTTTACTGTTTAACTCATAGAAATCTATAAAGATTTCGCCCATCAAAGAGCCACTTAAATACATACTATAAGTGGCTTTTTATCTTTAATCTTATTTAAGACCAAAAGAAATTAATTTTTTTTATTTCTTTTGGTCTTATTTTTATTTTTTTATTTTTAATATTGATTTTAATTTTAGAATGAGTATAATTATCTTGTAAGTAAGAATGAAATAGAAAAATAATAAATAATTTTTTATGGAGGATATTATGTCATTAATCGGAAAAAGATTACCAGAATTTGAATTGGATGCTTATAATCCAAAGACAGATGAGTTTATCACAGTAAGTGATAAAGACCTAGAAGGTGAATGGAAAGTTTTAATGTTCTATCCAGCTGACTTTACTTTTGTATGTCCTACAGAACTTGAAGATTTACAAGAAAAGTATGATGAACTTAAAGGATTAGGTGCTGAAGTTTATTCAGTAAGTGTTGACACTCACTTTGTACACAAAGCTTGGCATGAAGAAAGTGATGCTATAGGCAAACTTGAATACACAATGATTGGTGATTCAAATAAAGAACTAACAAAGGCACTAGATATCTTGTCTGAAGATGGAAAGGCTCAAAGAGCAACTCTCATAATAGACCCAGACAATGTAATTCAAGCTTTAGAAATCAATGCTGATGGAATCGGAAGAAAAGCTGAAAACAACATTTACAAGGTAAAGGCTGGAAAATATGTAAGACAACACCCAGACCAAGTATGCCCTGCAAAATGGAATTCAGAAGATGATGATACTCTAACACCAGGACTTGACCTTGTAGGAAAAATCTAATGTTAGATCAAAAGCTAAAAGAACAACTTAAGGCCTACCTTAAGATGCTTAAGTCCAATGTAAACATTGGACTTTCTTTAAAAGATGATGAAAAATCAAAAAAACTAGAATCTTTTATAAGGGATGTTGAAAGTCTATCTGATAAAATCAAAGTAACAGAAGAAGACTTAGAATATAAACCTTCTTTCAGGCTTCAAGGTGACTTTGACCATGGTAAAATAGTCTTTGCAGGAATTCCTTTAGGACACGAATTTGAATCCTTTGTCCTTGCTCTTTTACAAGTTGGAGGTATAGCTCCAAAAATAAGTGATGAGGATAAAAAAAGAATCGAATCTATAGATACAAATGAAAACTACGAAACCATTGTTTCTCTAACATGTCACAACTGCCCTGAAGTTGTTCAATCCTTTAACATAATGGCTGTTTTAAATAAAAATGTAAACCACACAATGATTGAAGGATCAGTATTCCAAGATATAGCTGAAAAAAGAGATGTTATGGCAGTTCCTGCAATCTTTAAGGATAAAGAATTTGTTGATGGTGGTAAGAAAACTTTATCTAACCTACTAGACCTTGTTGCAGGAAAGGCTAAAAGGGATTTATCTAATTTTAAAAACTACGATATCTTAATAGTTGGAGGAGGTCCTGCAAGTGGAACTGCTGCAATCTATGGAGCTCGTAAGGGACTTAAGGTTGGTATAGTTGCAGATGAATTTGGTGGACAAGTTAATGAAACTCTTACAATTGAAAATATACCAGGACTTATATCTACAGAAGGACCAAAATACATGGCTCTTTTAAAAGAACAAGTTAAAAATCTTGGTGTAGATATAATTGAGGGAGTAAAAGCTCAAAGCTTTAGCAAGGAAGATAAAGAAATAATAATAGAGCTTGATGAAGGCTCAAAGATTAATAGCAAATCTTTAATCCTTGCAACTGGAACAAGATGGAGACTCTTAAATGTTCCAGGAGAAGATAAGTTTAAGACTAAGGGTATAGCTTTTTGTACCCACTGTGATGGTCCCTTATTTAAGGGCAAAGATGTTGGCGTAATTGGTGGCGGAAATTCAGGAATAGAAGCTGCAATCGACCTTGCAGGACTTGCTAATACTGTTACAGTATATGAATTTTTGCCAGAACTTAAGGCAGACAAAATACTACAAGAAAAATTAGAATCCCTTCAAAATGTCAAAGTTATAACCAATGCACAAACAACAGAATTCATAGGTGACAATAAGCTTACAGGCTTAAAATACACTGATCGCGTAACAGGAGAAGTACACGAAGAAAAACTTTCTGGAGTATTCTTACAAATAGGACAAATACCAAATACAGAATGGCTAGATGGTCTTGTAAAGCTTACAGATAGAGGTGAGATAGAAGTTAAAAAAGATGCTTCTACAAATATAGAAGGTGTCTTTGCAGCAGGAGATTGCACTGATTCAGTATATAAGCAAATAGTAATAGCATCAGGATCTGGAGCGACTGCAGCACTTTCAGCCTTTAACTACCTCATTAGAAAATAAATAATTTAAAAGGGTTTGTTGCAAAATTATGAATTTCTAATCTTCTATCATTACAAATTACTAATAGATAATTTGAAATAGCCTACAGGCTAAGAAAATCCAAATTGTCTGGAAAATCTTGTAATGATTTTGGAACGATTAATTCATTCTGCAATAGCCCTTTTTTTAATTTTTATTTCTTAATTATATTATATAAAACAATAAGAGGACTTAAGATGAATACTAAAGGTAAGATAAATTTTGAAAACAAAGTATAGTCTAAGTCATCTAGCTTTTCTCACAAGTCTTTTATAGCCTGCGAGAAGGCAAATACAGAAATTCCAAAATATAGGGTTAAAATTATAAAAGATATAGCTAAAAAAACTAGCAAGGATAGGCTTTTCTTCTTTATCTTCGCTTTCATTTTTAAAATATTCTATATCTACATTGAATATTTCACTTAATTTAACTAGATTCTCCATAGATAGTTCAGATAATCCCTTTTCCCACTTTGATACAGCCTGCCTTTATATGTATAATTTTTCTGTAATATATTCTTGGGTAAGCCTTAGCTCTTTTATTTTTAATTTTTTCACTTAACATATTCCCATTCTTATTAATATATTATGATAAATAATTTTAAAATCCTAATAACTATAGGGCAACTTTAGTATAAATTAGAATTTTTTTATATTTTAAAAAAATAATGATATAATTTAGAAAAAGATTGGAGTTAATATGGGAGAAATAATAAAAATTGAAGCAGATAAAGTTGTAGTTGGACTTGAAGATGGTTCTGTAATAAGAATTGATCTTGATGATGTTAACTTTGTTCCAAATATTGGAGACAAGGTTAAAGTTTTCAATGATGGAAACCATAACTACATAAGAAAAGCAAAAGAAAAATCAGAATATGAATCTTATAAGACTGTAGATGAAAAAGAATATTATAGAAATGACTTGGATAAATCTAGTGTTACAAACATATATATAAACCAAGAAAATAAGAATATTCCTTATGGTAAATATCCTGTTAATAAGTGGATATATGCTATTTTGGCCTTGTTTTTGGGAGGATTCGGAGCCCATAAGTTTTATTCCAGAAAATTTGGTAAGGGAATTATATATCTTATATTTATATGTACTGGAATTCCAACTATAATATCTTTTTTTGAATTTATAATAGCTCTTACAAAAACACCTGATGAAAATGGATATATTTATATGTAAAAATTAAGCTCTTGCAAAAATAATATTTACAAGAGCTTTTAACTTATTACTTTTAGGGCAAAAAATATAGTTATAAGAAGTCCTTCATCATCAAAAACTTCAATCTCATCTTTCGAAAAATTATAAGAGCCTAAAAGTTCTTCTTCCTTTAAGAGTGAAATTAGTCCCGAATTTGGATAAAGATTTATAAAATTTCTATTTAATATTTTAGCATCTTCTATAGGAGCTTTTTTCTCTTTTCTTATCCTTATATTTCCTATTACAGCCTCTCTAATATCCTTTAGACTAAATATCTTCTTTACCTTAAATCTAGCTACAAGTTTCCCACTATTATAGAGAACTTCATAGCTTTTTGCTGATTTTTTTAGCTTGTAGATTATCCTATCAGCTTCATATATTTTATTATCCCTATATTTTAAATTTCTCATATTATCACCCTTATTTTTATACCCGGATAAGATTTATTTTATAAAAACTTAACAAAAAAATACCGACCCAAGGTCGGTACTTTGTATTGCATTCTAGTAATTTTCTTTTAGATATTCTATTATATCATCTGATTCATACATTTTTACATCACCAAATACCATAAATGGGATTTGATCTTTTCCGCCCAATTCTACTAATTCTTTAGTATTTTCTTCACCACTTCTTCCATCCTTTACATTGTATGATGTGAAGTCGGTAATTTTATTTTCATGCATAAAATTTAAAACTTTTAAGCAATATGGACATTCTGGTTTAAAATATAAGTCAAATTTACTCATTTTATATCCTTTCTTTTTTTAGCTTCCTTATATAATTACCCTCTAAGGAATAATTTAAAACTAAAATAAGAATATAAGGCTTGCAAAAATTGCCAATATTATCAAAACAGGAGGTCCAAATACCTTCATAGCAGCTAAAAACATAGCGAGTTTATCATGTTTTTCCAGATTATCTTTTTCTAAAAGTTCTTCTTTTTCATAGATTTCTTCCTTTGTTTTATTTTTAAAAGGATCTATAGGTTTTTTCATAGATTAGCTTCCTTAGCCAATTCTCTTTCTTTTTTCAACCTTTTTTCTTCATTTTCTTCAAAAGCTTTAATTTTAGTTTCTTCAGAGACATCCATTAAGTGACAAGCTACAAAATGACCTTCTTCTACTTCCTTAAGTTCAGGTTCAAATTGTTTGCATATGTCCATACAATACTTACATCTTGTATGGAACCTACATCCTTTTGGAGGATTTACCGCTGAAGGAATGTCACCTTCTATAGTTTGAAGTTCTTGTCCCTTATCGACATCTGTTCTTGGAATAGCTTGTAGTAAAGCCTTAGTATATGGGTGTTGAGGATTTGCAAAAATCTTATCAGAGTCTGATAATTCTACCATAACCCCCAAATACATTACTCCAATTCTATCAGATATATATTTTACAACTGATAAATCGTGGGTTATAAAAAGATAGGTTAGATTTAAGTCTGTTTTTAAATCTTGAAGTAGGTTGATAATTTGTGATTGGATAGAAACATCAAGGGCTGATACCGCCTCATCACATACTATGAAAGATGGATTTAGGGCAAGGGCTCTTGCTATACCTATTCTTTGTCTTTGACCACCAGAGAATTGATGAGGATACCTATGAATAAAGTATGGAGCAAGTCCACATTTTCCCATTACATCTTGGATGTATTCGTTATAGCCTTCCTCTTTCCTATTTTTGAAAAGTCCGTGACCAAGTACACCTTCTCCAATTATATTTCCTACTGTCATCTTTGTATCAAGAGAACCATATGGATCTTGGAAAATTATTTGAAGATCTTTTCTAAGCTCTCTCATCTCTTCACTTGTAAGCCTTGATAAATCTATTCCATCATCTACAAAACTTTCCAGCTTTTCAAAAGAATCCTTAGCTTTAAGCTCTTCTTTTTTATAATCAATATTAGCTTTTTTTTCTGAAACTTCCTTATCAAGCTTTTCTTTCCTGCTCAAAAGTTCCTTATATTTAGGGTCATTAATTAAGGTATTTTTTAATTCTTTCTTATCCCTTATTCTTACTTCATCTTTTTCTTTTATTTTTTTGATTTCAAGTATTATTTTAGATCTTTCTTTTATCTTTTGATAGTATTGATCTAAGATTGAACTAACTTCACTTAAATCATCATCAGCTAAAAGACCTCCAGCTATTCTTAACATATTCTCATAATTTTCTTGGATATGCCTTCTTTGAAACATAGCTGACTCGTTAAGTTCAGCCTTTTTCTCCTCATCTTCTGTTTTTTCTATCTCACTGTAGATAGAATTAAGCTTTTCTACTTCCTTTTCATATTCAGGAAATTTCTTTGCTATATCCTTAATATCTTTTCCCATATATTCTGGAGCAAGTTCATCTAAAGTTGTTCCATAGTAAAGGGTTGTTCCTTCTGTTTGTTCATATATTTGAAGGATGGTTCTACCAAAGGTTGACTTACCACAACCACTTTCACCAACTAAACCAAAAGTTTCTCCTTGGTGAATATCTATAGAGATTGACTCATTGGCATGTACATATTGGTTAGCTCCCCTAGAAAAGATTGATTTTTTCTTGATAGGGAAATATTTTTTAAGATTTCTTATTTTAAATAAGACCTTTTTATTATTGGATTTTTCCATTTTCCCTCTCCTTCCTATTAGGGTAGAAACATCTGATTTTTTGGTTTTCACTTACTTTTACAAGCTCTGGCATATCTTTTCTACACTTTTCTGTTGCATACTTACACCTGTCTGCAAACTTGCAGCCTTTTGGAAGGTTAAGTGGGTGAGGAACAGAACCTGGTATTATATCAAGTCTTTCATTCCTATCGCTTGTTATAGCAGGAATTGAATTTAGTAAGGCTACTGTGTATGGGTGGTTATAGTCTGTTATATCATGCTTAAAGATATAATCAACTGGTGATTGTTCTACTATTTGACCACAATACATTACAGCAACTTCATCAGCCATTTGGTTTATTACCCCAAGATCGTGGGTTATAAAAAGAATAGATGTATTTTGCCTTTCCTTAAGCTCATTCATTAACTTTAGAATTTGAGCTTGGATAGTTACGTCAAGGGCTGTAGTAGGTTCATCTGCTATTAAAAGTTTAGGTTCACAAGCAAGGGCCATTGCAATCATAACTCTTTGGTTCATACCACCTGATAGTTCAAATGGATATTGTTTAGCGACTACATTAGGATTTGGAATCTTAACTTGAGCAAGCAATTCCTCAACTCTCTTAGCAGCTTGTTTTTTATTCATATTCTTATGAAGAATCAAAACTTCTGAGATTTGTTTTTCTACTGTAAATACAGGATTTAGAGAACTCATAGGCTCTTGAAAAATCATAGAGATATCATTACCCCTTACCTTTTCCATTTGAGCTCTATTATATTCAGAGATTTTTTTACCTTCAAATATTATCTCTCCACCATAAATTTTTTGGTTAGGTTCAAATAATTGTAGGATACTCATAGCTGTTTGACTTTTTCCTGAACCTGATTCTCCAACTAGCCCTAGGGTTTTTCCTTCTTCAATTGTACATGATACTCCATTGACCGCTTTGATTTGACCACGTCTTGTATCAAAGTAGGTATGAAGATTATTTATTTCAAGTAAATTTTTCATCTTTAACCTCTATCTCTCATTTGACCTTGGGTCTATAGCATCTCTTAGGGCATCCCCTATAAGATTTACCGAAAATGCTGCTAAGAATACTGCAAGTGCTGGTATTACCCATCTCCACCAGTATATATTTATTACATCTGATGATTGGGCACTTGTCATCATATTACCCCAAGATGGCATTGGCTCTTGTACACCAAATCCTAAAAATGATAAACCTGCCTCTGTAAGGAGGTTTCCAGCAAATCCAAGTGTTGCATTTACTATAATTATAGAAAGGATATTAGGTAGGATGTGCCTTACAAGGATTGATGAATTTGTAACACCAAGGGCCTTGGCAGCTGTTACATAGTCTCTTTCTCTTTCAGCTAAAATTTGACCACGAACAAGCCTTGCAATCCCTGTCCATCCTATAACACCCAAAAGAACCATTATCATCATAAGTCTTGTATTTTGACTTGTGTTTACAGGAAGGAGTGCCGAAAGAGTTATAATTAGTGGATAGAATGGGAATGATTGAACGATTTCTGTAATTCTCATCAATACATTATCTACTCTTCCTCCAGCATAACCTGATATCATACCTATAATTACCCCAAGTACTACTTGGATAACTACTGATACAAAAGAGATAATCATAGTCATTTTTCCACCATGAATAAGCCTTGCATATATATCACGTCCTTGGTCATCTGATCCTAACCTAAAACCCTTAAGTCCCCAAGTATCAATCTTTGAGTCCTTATTTACAGCATAGTTATTAAAATATCCTGTAAAAATTTGGCTATATTCTCCATCAGGACTATCTGCTTCACCATAGTTATTATTTCCCCAAGAATAAATCTTTCCATTTTTATCAAGTGCTGTAAAGTGGCTTGTTCCACCTTCTATATCTACAATATCAGCTTCAAACTTTGGTATATTTGATCCTGAAAGACTATCTCTTGCAGGTCCCCAAACATATAACTTTCCATTTTCATCTAGGGCTGCAGCAGAATTTGTAGTAAGGGCTACCTTACTAATCTTTACCTTGTTATTTTTAATCTCATCTGGAGCTCCTAAATCTACCTCAGCTCCCCTAACTCCCAATAGTTTTATAGATCCATCTTTTAATATAGTAAGTATATTTGTACCATTTGTAGCAAAATCAACCACATTTCCTTGGACTTCACTAGGAATTAGATCAAGCCTTGAGTTCATTGTAGAACCCCAAACTATTATATTGTTTTTCTCTGTTAAAATTACTGAATATTGAACACCCGCACCAAGTTTTTTAATTCCTTCTTGCTTCACTTGACTTTCTTTCATTGGCGGAAGTTTTGTTTGTTTGAAAGAGTCATTACCCCAACCATATATTTCATTATCTTCTGTTGCTATTAGGATATGCCTATCTCCTGCAGTAACATCTTTTATCTTTTTATCTTTTATCTTATCTTCTATTTCCTTAGGCATCTTCATAACGTCATCTTCATTATTTTTTCCCCAATAATAGAAGTTGTCTTCATTTGTAAGACCTACGCCAAAAGTGTTTCCTACAGATATTTTCTTAACTCCCTCTTTTTCCATCTCAGAAGGATAATTCATATAACCTGAACCAGGTGATACATTTATAAGTGTACCTTCTGATTGATAAGGGTTAAATGGAACTAAAATAGAACCCACAAATACGACCAAAATCATAGCTAGTAGTAAAACAAGACCTATTACTCCTAATGGATTTCTAAAGTAGTTTTTAACAGCCATCCTACCAGGTGATGTAATAGCTTCTTCCTTTAAGTCCTCATTCTCATTTTTAGGATCAATATCTCCAAGCTGAGTATTTGTTTGTTGGTCAACTATTCCTTGAGCATCTTCCTTAACTTTATCAGCTTTGTCATATTCATTAGAATTAGTTCCGAAAGTAAAAAGGGAAAGAACTAATTTTCCAAAAGATTTAAAACTTTTATATAATTTATCTTTCATATTAAGCCTCCAATTTTACTCTAGGATCTACTATAGCATAAGCAATATCCATGATTAAATTTCCTAAAAGTGTAAGTATAGCATAAAACATAGTTAAGGCTAAGATTACATTATAGTCTTGGGCTAGAACTGACTTTATAAGGATATTTCCAATTCCCCTATATGCAAATATAGTCTCAGTTATAGCTGAACCTGAAAACATAGAAAGAACAGCCCATGTCATTGCAGTAACAACTGGGATTAAAGCATTTCTAAAAGCATGAGAATAAATTACAGTCTTTTCCTTAAGACCCTTTGCCCTAGCTGTTCTTATATAGTCTTCATTTAAAGAATCAAGCATAGAATTTCTTACATATCTTGAAATGGAAGCCATGGAACCAAAAGTTAGGGTAAGAGTTGGAAGTATTAAATATCTTATCCATTCTCCAAAACTATTATTTCTAGGCATACCATTTGCAGGAAACCATCCTAACCTAAAGGCAAATAAAAATATCAAAAATAAGCCTATAAAAAATGTAGGTAATGATATTCCCACCAAAGTAAATACCTGGAAGAACTTATCAAAGATCCCTCCCTTATGAACAGCCGACCTTATACCTATCAAGACTGAGAGTATAAAAGATATAAGAGTTGAGCCTATATTTAATAAGATTGTATTTCTAAGTGGCTCTGATAAATACTCTTTTACAGGCCTTGTTGATTGAAGTGAATCGCCAAAGTCTCCTTTTAAAGACCTTCCTACCCACATAAAGTATTGTTCTGGTAATGACTTATCATATCCATAGCGTTTTTCTAAATTTTTATATAACTCTTCTTGTTGGGCCTTTGTCATTCTCCCATCTTTAGGCATCATAGCTAAAAGAGGATCTCCAGGCATGGATTTTGATAAAACAAAAACCAATACAGATATAATTATAGCTACAGGAATCAGGTTAATGATTCTTTTTATTATGTATTTTAACATTCTTGTCCCTTCCTTAATGTTTATTAAGTTTACTGCATCAATTATTTTTCAATTTAAATAGTTAAATATAGACATTTTTGAAAAATAAAGACATTTGGAAAAAAACTAATTATAAATTTTAATAAATAAATATAAAAAATCTTCCTTACAATAAACTTACAATATCATAAACAATATAATAATATAAGATGGCTAATTTGTCAATTTAAAAATGATTTATTACTTAATAAAGATTTAAATTTGCTTGTAAAAATCCAATATTTAGAAGCTTATTTGACTATATATGTATATTATTTCTCTAATCTCAATAATAATTGTAGTTTAATTTCAAATAAAATTTATAATACTTTATCTATTTTTTCTTTTTTAAAATTTAAAATATTTAAGACATTATTTTTATAATTAACAAAAATAAGCTATTGCAAAAATGCAATAGCCTAATTTTTATCATTTTTTAGATTTACTTAAGACTCATTTGATTGATTTGACAAGAAACTCCCCATTCTGGTGTTACACCTTCAAATCCTTCAACTCTTGATGAAGCAGCTGAGTGAACTTGATTAGAATAAAGTGGTATTTCTGGTAGATAATCATTATACCATTGTTGGAATTCTTCCCATCTATCTAAGTATTCATCTTTCTTAGATGGATCAGTTTGTCTTAATTTAACTGTTATTTCATCAGCCTTAGGGTCATTTGTTTTAGTTGTGTTGTCATTTCCCTTACTATTGTATTGGTAGTAAGGATCAAATGGTGTACCAAATCCATTTCCCATGTTAAATGCTGTATATTCTGCTGCATCTCCTTCTTTAGGATTATACATATAGTTAAGAAGTGTATTGAAATCTCCTGCTTGAACATTGTATTCAAGACCAGCTTGTTTTGCATTGTCTGGTAATTGGTTTGAAAGAAGGGTTGTTATTTCAGATTGTTTTGCACCAAATTGGTTGATTTGTAACTTCTTACCATTTTCATCATATCTGTAATAATCAAAGCTTGATGCATTTGACTTGTATTGTTCTTGAGCTTTTTGAGCATCCCATGGAGTTTTTCCATCTTTTTCAAACTTATAAGGAGAAGCATCAAGTCTCTTATTTGCCTCATCAATGTTTAGAGTATAATTTGTAAGTTTTGACTCAACATCAGCTCCTCTTTCCTTATACATCCATTGGCTTGAACCATACATACCATTTGTTACAACAGCATATCCACCTGCAAAGTTTTGAACGAAGTCATTTCTATCCATTAGGAAAGCTATAGCTTGTCTAACTTCTTTATATTGAGTTGGTCCCCTATCTGTTAGAAACTTTAGACATCCATAACCATTTCTATCATATGATACATAAGATAATTTACCTTCATCAGCAGCTTTTCTCATTTGGTCAATTTTTGAACCATTCATTTCTTGTTCATATATATCAATGTCTCCATTTTTAACAAGATCAACTGCTATTTCTGTATTAATTGCTTGAATTATAACATTTGGAATTGTAGCCTTGTGACCTTCAAAATCTCCTGCATAATTTTCATTTAAAGCAAGTTTAACCATGTTATTTTCAAATGAAACAAATTTGTAAGGTCCACATGTTACAGCTGGTTTTTTCCTATAGTCATTTGCATCAAAAATCATTGCTTGTTCAACTAGCATCTTTGTAGGGTCTATATCTCCACCATTTTCAGCAGCTGACTTTTTATCTTCAAGATTCTTTTTCTTTTCTTCGTGTTCTTTTTTAGCATCAGCATCTTCTTCACCAGCATCTTTAACTTTTTCGTCATAAGCTTCTTGTTCAGCTTTTATTTGTTGGTCAAGAGATTCTATATATGCTTTCTTGTCATCTTCGCTTAATTCATAACCATCTTTAAGAGCAAGTTTAGAACCTTCAACCTTTAAATTTGGTGCTATATAATGGATTGGCCTTGCATTAAATGCCTTTAAGTATTCTTCTTCAAAGTATGGTAAGAAAGATGAATCTATTGTAGCTTCAAATGTATTGTCATCTATCTTCTTTAAACCTACAAATTCATCTGTTTTTCCTTCTCTATAATCATTGTATCCCTTAATAGAGTCTGCTCCTATTTCTGTAGAACCTGTTATAACAGAATAATCTTTTGATGAATGAAGCAAAGATTTAAATAAATAATCATCAACAGTAATTGCTTCACCATCAGACCATTTTAAATCTTTCTTAAGTTTGAAAGTTGTTGTTGATGAGCCATCATCATTTTTAACAGTCTTTGGCTCTTCTTCTAGTACTGTTGGATTCCAATTATATTTTCCGTTCCTATCTTTTATATATGTATCATAGGATGCTGCACCTTGAATTCCCATGAACTCTCTTGCAGTTACATCATTTGTACCATTGTTAAATCCTTGGATAAATTCTCCTCCAATTGAATCCACACCAACAACTAGTGTATTATCATTTGTTTGTGCTTTAAAGTTATCAACCTCAGCATCGCCTTTAGAATTAGATGCAGGTGTGCTTGGTGAATTGGATGCATTATTATCTTTGTTAGAATCATCTTTGTTAGATCCACCACAAGCTGTAAGTGTTAAAGCTAAACCAAAAGCAAAAGCTTGGGAAAAAACTTTTTTTACATTCATTCTTCTATCCTCTTTTCTTTTTTCTTTTTTTGATTTTATATGAATTCATTATAGTTTATATTTATGTTCTTGTCAAATCTTTATTAATTCTTATAATTCCAATTAGAAGAGATAGAAAATAAAAATCACATTTTAGACTTATTTATAATTATTCGTGTTTTTGACACTATCTTTACATAGATTTTACTATAGTTTGGGATTTTATTAAGATAAAACATTAAATCGATTGTATAATATACAAATTTTTTTTAAATCAAATTGATAATTACTTCATTTAAATATTGAAATCCATCTTATTTTATTAATAAAAATTATCTTTTAAATGATTTGGGTAAAAATATAATAAAATAATTAATGGAGGGAGAGATGAACAAGAAAATTATTGTAGCCCTTTCTTTATCTTTAGTGCTCAGTGCTTGTAATGCAAATAACAGCAATAAGATAGTATCTAATAATAAAAGTTTAGAAGTAAGTGATTTAACTAAGAAAAATAAAAATAATCTCGAAGGAGAAAAGAAAAATTCCTCTAATGATGGAAGCAATGTTAATAAGGATAAAGAAAATACTAAATCAAATAAAAAAGACTTCAGTGTAAGTGAATTAAGGGATATCATGGCTAAAGAAGCAGGCTTTGACCAAGATATTATAGACTCTCTTACAGATGAGGATATCAAAAAATATGGGGAAAAAGCAGAAAATCTCAGAAAAAAAACAGGTTTTTGGAATAAGTTAAGCTTTTTCTTAAATGAAGTTGCCAAAGACCATCCAAGTAAAAATAGTGAGTATCCACTTTCTTCAATTATAGATGTAGAAGAAAATTGGGTTTATACCACTGATGACAAAACAGATATGTATACAAATGCTAGAAGATATATAAAAGAGCAAGGTTTTGATGCATCCAATATATCTAATGGAGAGCTTAAAAAACTTTTCTTTGATATTTATGAAAGTAACAAGCTCTCAAGCTATGATGAGCAAATAGATATGGCTACTCAAAAGCTTCAGGAGAAATACGAAGATAAGTCAACAAACGAAGGTACAAAAACTAAAGAAACTTCACAAAATGATAATAATAATACTAAAGATACAAACAAAAATAGCTCTAAAATTAAGGGAGAAGGTATGGGGAAATTTGCCCAAAACAAATCAGACTACGATGAATTTAGAAAACAATTAGTAGCAAATTATGGCTTTGACAAAAATAAGATAAATGACATAACAGATGCTGATATTGACCTTGCAAACTACAGGGCCCAACAAAAATTAGAAGAAACAGGCTTTGGTGATATAGGTCTAATCATAGAAGAGATAGGAAAAATGTATCCAGGCTATTCTACAATGTATCCTGGAAAATAGGATATCTTTCTAAATAATAAAATTTCCTTATATAAAATAATTTGAAATTTTATTGAAAGTATTTTTCTTAATCTAAAAGGTTGTTGTAGAATTAACTCATCATTTTGCAACAACCTTTTATTTCATCTAATTTATATAAATACTTTTATACAATATTTAAAGACAATTTTAACTTGTAAAAAATTATGCTCACTTATAAATAATTACTAAAATAAAATTATTTAGTCTTTAAATGATTTCATTTGATTATATGAGTAATATAGGAAAATAGGAGTAAAAAACTATATAAAAAATAAAAAGATTACTAAGAGATAGAAGATAAATTATATCTAATAAGAAATTTAACAAAAAATCATATAATAATACAAATAACTATATAGGCTATAAAATAGGAATATATACAGCTTAAGACAAATTTTCAACTTATTCAAAGAATTGATAATGATTCTTATTTTCTTGTGTTTCATATTTTTTATTTTCTATCGTTTTCATTTACTAAAGCAGATTTTTATTTTATCCTATTATTGTAAGTATATTACAACTAAAGATAAAAAAGGATGAATAAAAAATGAAAAAAATACTTAAAAAAGATTATGATTCAATAGTAATCAAAGAAAAAAAGAGAAAAATTGAAGAAAACTAAAAGAAAAAGCTCTCAATTGTATTATTTGAGAGCTTTTTTTCGAATTTATTGCATTTTTTTCATCTCAATTGTGAATTTTTGTAGGATCTTTTTCTCTATCCTTGATACAGTCATTTGTGATATGGATAGTTTTTCTGCTATATCAACTTGGGTGCGTCCTTCATAATATCTTAACTCTAGTATTTCTTTTTCTAGATCGTTTAGTCTTTGGGTTGATTTTTCTATTAAGTCTTTTAGCTCAACTGAGTCAAAGTTTTTATCATCTTTTCCTATCATATCTGAAAGGTCAACTGCATTTTCTCCCTTTTGAACTTGGTATTTCATATCTAAGCTTTGTGGGGAATAAACCTTACTTGCCTCAATTGTTTCTAGTATTGTTTCCTCATCTTCTCCAAGATATGAGGCAATATCTTTTATTGTTGGGGTTCTTTGAAGCTCCTGTGGAAGGATTTTTTTTGCTGTATTTATCTTTTTATAAAGATTTTGTATCCTTCTAGGCACTCTTATAACCCAACCCTTATCTCTAAAATATCTTTTAAGCTCACCCATTATAGTTGGAGTTGCAAATGAAGAGAATTCATATCCTTTTGACGGATCATATCTATCAATTGCATAAATAAGGCCCAGGGATGCCACTTGGTATAGGTCATCTTTTTCAATCCCTTTTCCAACATACTTATTTGAGAGTATATCTACTATATACATATGCTCTTCTATAAGCTCAGCTCTTAGCTTTTTGTCCCCTGTTTTATGAAATTGTTCAAATTTTTCTTTGATTTCTTTCCTTCTTTCCAAAGAAGCCTTAGTTTTTGCCATAATTATTTCTCTTTTGTAAGTATTATTTTATCATCTACAACTTCTACCTTATCAGCTAATTGTTCAAGTATAAGCTTTTGTATTTTTAGATTTTCTTTTTCAATTTCCCTATCTTTTCCACTTACTCTTATTTGGATAAAGCCATCATCTACATGAAATTCTATCTTTATATCCTCATCACTCATTTTGTAATTACAAGCTTCTGATACAACTACTCTTATATCTTCAACTTCTTCTATATCAAAACCTATATCACTTGCAAGGCTTGCTGCTAGTAGTCTTATGGATTTGAGATAGATTGTATTTGGTGGAATCTGTAATTTTATAGTCTCCATTATTCCTCCATATCAAATAAGTTAGTTAAGTCTGTTATTTTAAATAATTTTTTTATATTTTCTTTAGGGTTTATTATTTTTACATATTTTTCTTTTTCTTCTTGGTCTTTGTATATATTTATAAACATACCAAGACCAGTAGAATCTATATAGTCCAGATTTTCTAAGTCTATAACTAAGTTATTGTCAGTATTTTTTAAGGATTTGTCATTAAATTCTACAAAATCTTCTTTTGAGTATACATCTAAATCACCCTTAAGTTTTACCAGTAAAAAGTCATCTCTTTCTTCTATACTTGTATCAAACATTTTTAATCCTCACTAGTTTCCTCATAATATTTGGTAACAGAAACAATACAATCATCTGTATTTTCTAGGTTTTTAAGCTTTACTCCAAGAGTATTTCTACCACTAGTTGATATATCTCTTGCTGAAATTCTTATAATGTCACCCTTTAGGGACACCATCATTATATCATCATCTAAGTTTGCTGGAAGTGTTGCTACAAGATTTCCTGTTTTTTCATTTACCTTATGGCATTTCACTCCCTTTCCACCCCTATTTTGATTTTTAAAGTTATTAAATGAGGTCTTTTTACCAAAACCATTTTCAGTTACTACTACAAGATATACCTCATCATTTAGGGTATTCATGGATACTACCTGATCATCCTCAGAAAGATTTATTGCCCTTACTCCACGGGCAGCTCTTCCCATTGACCTAATTTCAGATGAGCTAAATTTGATGGCCATTCCCTTTTGAGTTGATACAATTATATCACACTCACTATCTATTTGACTAACTGATACAAGTCTATCACCATCTTCAAGAGATATGGCTATAATTCCATTTCTTTGAATATTTTGGAAAAGTTCTGCATCAGTTTTTTTGATTTTTCCATTAGCTGTTTGAAAGACTAATTGGCTAACTTCATCTAGGTGGGATAGTTCCATTATATCTGTAATTTTTTCATTTGTTTCAAGACTTATTAGATTTATTATAGCTTGACCCCTAGATTGCCTACTTCCTTCAGGTATTTCATAGGCTTTAAGTGAGTATACCCTACCAAGGTTTGTAAAGCAAAGTAGGGACTCATGAGTATTTGTAGTCATAATTTTTTGAATAAAGTCATTTTCCTTGGTGTTTCCAGCAGAAATTCCCTTTCCACCCCTATTTTGTACTCTATAGGTATTTATAGGAAGTCTTTTTATATAACCATCATGAGTTAAAGAGATAAGGACATCTTCTCTTTCTATAAGCTCTTCTACATCAAATTCTCCCACATCCGGAACAATTTTTGTCCTTCTCTCATCTGAAAATTTTTCTTTAATTTCACTCATTTCATCGATTATTACACCAACAAGTTTTCCCTCATCACTTAATATTGCTGTAAGGTAGGTGATTTTTTCTTCAAGTTCCTTATCTTCAGCTTGGAGTTTTTCAATTTCAAGTCCTGATAGCCTTTTAAGTTGCATATCAAGAATAGCTTGACTTTGAAGCTCTGTTAGACCAAATTTTTCATTAAAGATTTTCTTAATCTCATCATTGTCATAGGATGATCTAATTATTTTTATAATTTCATCGATATTATCGATTGCTATTATTAAACCTTCTACTATATGTTTTCTCTTTTGTGCCTTATCTAGATCAAAAATTGTTCTTCTTCTTACAACATCTTTTTGGTGAGCTATATAGTATTTTATAAGCTCTTTTAAGTTAAGTATTTTAGGAACTCCATCAACTAAGGCAAGGTTTATAATGCCAAAAGTTGTCTCAAGTTGGGTTTGCTTATAGAGGTTGTTTAGGACTATATTGGCGTTAGCATCTCTTTTTACCTCGATTACTATACGCATTCCCTTCCTATCTGACTCATCTCTTATATCAGATATACCTTCAAGTTTTTTATCTTTTACATATTCAGCTATTTTTTTTATTAATTTTGCCTTATTTACTTGATAAGGTATTTCTGTAACTATAATTCTTTCCCTATTTTTCTTAAAATGTTCAATGTTTGCTACAGCACGAAGTTTAAGTTTTCCTCTTCCTGTATTATATGCTTTTTTTATTCCTGTCTTTCCCAATATTTGAGCTCCTGTAGGAAAGTCAGGTCCCTTGATAATATTTGCAAGTTTTTTTATTGATATTTCAGGATCTTTCATATAAGCTATACAAGCATCAATTGAGTCTCCAAGGTTATGTGGAGCCATATTAGTTGCCATACCTACTGCTATACCATTTGATCCATTAACTATAAGGTTTGGAAATCTTGATGGAAGGACTGTTGGCTCCTTTTCCTCTTCATCAAAGTTTGGCATAAAGTCAACTGTATCCTTATTGATATCTCTTAGCATTTCCTTTGCAATCTTACTCATCTTTACTTCAGTATAACGCATAGCTGCTGCATCATCACCATCTACTGAACCAAAGTTACCTTGACCACTTGCTAGAGGATACCTTGTTGAAAAATCTTGGGCAAGCCTTACTAGAGCATCATAGATTGCACTATCTCCATGAGGGTGGTACTTACCCATTACCTCACCTACAACTCTTGCTGACTTACGAGTTGGTTTACTTGGATCAAGTCCAAGTCCTTCCATTCCATATAATATTCTTCTATGAACAGGCTTAAGCCCATCTCTAACATCAGGTAAGGCTCTTGAAACTATAACTGACATGGAATATTCCAAGTAAGAATTTTTCATTTGATTTTCAAGATCTACCTCGATTATATTTTGAAATCTATCTTCTGTCATGAATCCTCCTATACATCTAAATTTTCAACATATTGGGCGTTTTCTTCAATAAATTCACGTCTTGGTTCTACTTTTTCACCCATTAACATTGAAAATGTTGCATCTGTTGACATTTGTGAGTCTTCTTTCTCATATACTTGCAGTAAGACCCTATGCTCTGGATCCATGGTTGTCTCCCACAATTGGTCAGCATTCATCTCACCAAGACCCTTATATCTTTGAATCTTGTAATTGTCTGTATTCCAAGATTTTACTATCTCTTCTAATTCCTTATCTGTATAGCAATATCTTTCATTTTTACCACTTGACACCTTATAAAGTGGTGGTTGGGCTATAAATACATGACCTTCATCTATTAAAGGCTTCATATACCTATAGAAAAATGTAAGTAGAAGTGTTCTTATGTGAGCACCGTCTACATCGGCATCCGTCATTATTATTATCTTTCCATAACGAAGTTTTGATAGGTCAAATTCTTTTCCTATTCCTGTTCCAAAGGCTGTAATCATTGATTTTATTTCTTCATAATTTAATATTCTATCAAGATTTGCCTTCTCTACATTCATTATTTTTCCTCTTAAAGGAAGGATAGCTTGAATCCTATTATCACGTCCCCCCTTAGCAGAACCTCCCGCAGAGTTACCTTCTACTATAAAAATTTCATTTTCACCTAAATCTGTAGATTGGCAATCAGCAAGCTTTCCTGGAAGAGTTGTTGAATCTAGGATACTTCTTTTACGTGTTAAATCTCTCGCCTTTCTCGCAGCCTCTCTTGCCCTTCTTGATGCAAGAGCCTTTTGAATAATTTGTTTTGCAATTTTAGGATTTTCTTCAAGAAAATTTCCCATATGTTCTGAAAAGAAAGCGTCTACTGCTCCTCTTACCTCACCATTTCCAAGTTTTCCCTTAGTTTGGCCTTCGAATTGAGGTTCAGTTATTTTTACAGATATTATAGCTGTAATTCCCTCTCTTGCATCTTCACCTTGGAGGTTATCTTCGTTTTCTTTAAGTAATTTATATTTTCTTGCATAGTCGTTTATACTTCTTGTAAGAGCTGACCTGAAGCCTGAAAGGTGGGTTCCACCTTCTACTGTGTAGATATTGTTTGCAAAAGATAGGATATTTTCACTATATCCATCTGTATATTGGAAGGCTATCTCAACTTCTGTTGATTCTTGCATACCTTCAAAATATGGAATTTCTTCAAAAATTGGTGTTTTATTCCTATTAAGGTATTCTACAAATTCCTTGATTCCACCATCATATTTAAACTCTACAGTCTTATCTTCTCTCCTATCTTCAAAAATAAGCCTTACTGACTTGTTTAAAAAGGCCATTTCCCTAAATCTATCTGCTAGGGTTTTATTGTCATAGACTGTTGTATCAAAAATTTCTCCATCTGCTTTAAAACTAATCTTTGTTCCAGTTTCTTTTGTATCTCCAATTATCTCAAGATCACTTGTTGCCTTTCCTCTTTCAAATGTCATCCTAAAGATATGACCTTCTCTTTTTACCTCAGCTATTAGATATTCACTTAGGGCATTTACTACGGAAACACCTACACCATGAAGACCTCCTGATACCTTATAGGCCTTATCATCAAACTTACCCCCAGCATGAAGAACTGTAAGTACTGTTTCAAGTGTTGATTTACCTGTTTCAGGGTGTTTTTCTATTGGTATACCAGAACCATCATCTTCTACTGTTACTATATTGTCCTTATCTATGGTTATTTTTATATAGTCACAGCGACCTGCCAAAGCCTCGTCTACTGAGTTATCTACAACCTCATATACTAAATGGTGCAGTCCTCTCTCGCTAGTTGATCCTATATACATTCCAGGTCTAAGTCTTACAGGCTCAAGCCCCTTCAAGACCCTAATATTGGACGCATTATATTGTGAATTTTCCATAAATTTCCTTTCTATTTAAGGATATGGCCATCTTTTATTTTTCTTATCTTTGACCTATCAACTATATCAAGACTCTTGGTATTAGTTGCTGTGATTATTGTTTGAAATCTTCCTAAATTTTCCAACAAAAAACTAGACCTTTTTTCATCTAGTTCTGAAAAAACATCATCAAATAAGATAATTGCCTTATCCTGGCTAGTATTTTCTATTAAACTTACATTTGCAAGCTTTATATTTAAGATTGCTGAACGTTGCTGGCCTTGTGAGCCATATTTTTTTGTATCCTTACCATTAATTATTATATCAATTTCATCTCTTTGGCTTCCAGATGAAGTTCTAAAGTATTTTAAATCATCAATTAGCCTTTGCTTAAACTTTGACTTGTACTCATCAAGAGAATCTGCTTTAATGTCAGGCTTATATACAATATGTAAATCTTCCCTACCATATGTTAAAAGCTCATGTTTTTTATTTGCATACTTGTCTATAAGGGCTATATATTTTTTCCTATATTGGTATATTTTGTAATTTAGCCTAATAATCTGCTCGTCATAGGCTAATAATTGATTTTTAAAAAACTTAGATTTTTGGTTTTTAAGGATTTTATTCCTATTTAAAAGAACTTTATCAAAGTCTCTTTTTATGCCCTTATAGGAAAAGTCCACGCTTATTATTATATCATCAATTAACTTTCTTCTAAAATTTGGTCCATCTTTTATTATAGTCAAATCTTCTGGAGTAAATAAAACAATCTTAAAAAGTGACTTTAAATCAGATGTTTTATCATATTTTATATCATTTACAAAAATATCCTTACTTGACTCATTTGCCTTAATATAGACATTTTTAAAGGATTTTCCCTTTCTTATTACTCCATCAAGAACCATCTCTTTTTCAGAAAACATTATAAGTTCCCTATCCCTATTTGCCTTAAAAGACTTGGCATTAGCTAAGTAAAAAATTGATTCTAAAAGGTTGGTCTTTCCCTGGGCATTATCTCCCAAAAAGATATTTATATTTTCATTAAATTCTATTTTTTGATAAAGATAGTTTCTAAACTTATTTAGTTCTAAACTCTTAATCCACATCAGATTAAACTTATATGAAATTCATCATTAAAGATTATTTCATCACCTTTTCTAAGTTTTTTACCAGCTTCATAAAAAACTTCTTTATTTACTACTATACCTATTTCTTTTATCATATGTTTAGCCATACCACCTGATGAGGCTATATCTAATGCCTTTAAAAGATCCTTGGCTGTGATAAGATTTGTTTGAAATTCTATATCAATCATAATTTCCCCTATTCTGCAAGCCTTACTGGTAGAGCTAGATATGTGAATTCTTCACCTTCATTTTTTGAATCATTAGGATATATGATACATGGATTTAGTGATGATTTTAAGTTCATCCTTATAGTATCTGTATCACAAGCCTTAACTCCTTCTAGAAGGTATCTTGCATTAAAAGCAATCTTTACATCATCTCCTTCTTTTTCTATATGAACGACTTCTTTTAAGTCTCCTATTTCAGAGTTTGATTCTATCTTACATACATCTTCTTCAAGACTTATCTTAATTAAGTTTGCTCTTTGGGTGTTATTTAATAATTGGGCTCTTTCAAGGGCGTTAATAAGTTCAATCCTATTGACTATAACTGTAGTTGTAGATATATCTGCAATTATATTTGTATAGTCTATATAGTTTTTATCTATTACTTTGCAATACATTGTAGTGTCCCCTGATTCAAAAATTATATCCTTATCATCCTTATAGATTTGAGTCTTTGTTTCATCATCAATAATTCTTGTCCATTCAGATATTGACTTTCTTGGAATAATTAGTCTTGAATTATCCATTGAACCAGGGTAGTCAAGCTTGATTTTCTTAAGGGCTACCCTATATCCATCAAGGGCTACAAAGTTTAAATATCCTTGCTTTAGTTCAAATAGTATACCAGTAAGGGCTAGCTTGGTTTCATCAATACTTGTAGCAAACTCAGTTTGAGATATAGATCTTTTTAGCTTATCATTTTCAATTTCTAAATAGTCTACACTAGGTACTTTTAATTCCTTTTTATCGTAGTAGTCAAAGGCAAGAATATTGAAATTTGATCCATTACACCTAATATTAATTTTTGAATCTTCAAGGGTAATCCTTACAGTAGAATCTGGAAGTTTTCTAATAATATTAGAGATTATAGTGGCATTTATAGCCATTTCTCCTTCTTCTATGACATTAACTTTAAGTTTTGTTCTTATAGATATTTCTCCATCAGATGAACTTAGGATAAGAGTATCATCTTTAGCTTCAAAGTATATTAATTCATGTATCTGTATATTGGTCTTTCTTGATACAGCCTTTAAGGCTATGGAGATTTTATTTGATAATTCTTTTTGTCTTACTTCAATTTTCATAATGGCTCCTAAAATATTATATAAACTTAGTAGTATTAGTAATAGGCTGTGTGGGTATGTGGATAAGTATTGCTAAGGCTTAAATTAAAATGAAAAAGCCAAATGATAAAATTTGGATAAGTTTTTATATCTTATCCACTTATCAACATTTTCCACAGCTATTATTTTTTCTTATTTAATAGTTTTTTTATAAACATACTTATCATCATACTTATCAACAAATTGTGGATAACTATGATTTTATTTCTTTTTTTATTTCTTCTATTTCCGATCTAAAATCTTGGTCTTCTTCTATCATGGATTCTATCTTTTCATATCCGTGCATAACGGTTGAATGATCCCTATTAAATTCATTGGCAACACTTACCAGTGATACTGATAACATATCCCTACATAAATACATAGCAATTTGCCTTGGCATTACAAATTCCCTTTTTCGAGACTTTCCCTTCAAGTCTTGAAGTTTTATATGGTATCTATCTGCTACAATCTGTTGAATATCTTCTGCTGTAATTCTTTTACTTTTGACATGGACTCTTGATGAAACTCCAAGTCTTGCATCATCAAGGGTTACATAGGAGCGGTTATTTGATTTAGAGCAGGCAATAGAAGTTGCAAGTGCACCTTCTAAATCTCTTATATTTGTTTCAATATTTTCTGCTATATATTCTAATATTTCATAGTCTACTACAGCTCCCAGTTCATCTTGTTTTTTTTGCAAAATTGCAACTCTAGTTTCAAAATCTGGTTTTGAAATGTCAACTATAATGCCCCAACCAAACCTTGAAACTAATCTTTCTTCTAAGTGTTTAATCTCCTTTGGTGGCCTATCTGATGATATTACTATTTGCTTTCCTTGGTTATAAAGATCTTCAAAGGTATGGAAAAACTCTTCTTGTGTTCCAGTCTTATTTGCTATAAATTGAATATCATCTATCAAAAGCATATCAACTGAACGATATTTTTTTCTAAATTCTTCATTGGTATTGTTTCTAACAGCTGAGATCATTTCATTTGTAAATTTCTCACTTGATAGATACATTACATAACAATCATCTCTTTTATCTAGAATTTTATGGGCTATAGCTTGCATTAAGTGAGTCTTGCCAAGACCAGATGCTCCATATATAAAAAGAGGATTATAGACTCTTGAAACCTTGTAATTTGCCATGTTTTCTGCCACTGACTGACTTGCTGCAAGGGCTAATTGATTAGACTTACCTTGAACAAAATTTTCAAAAATATTAGTTTTTTCTAAAAGTGGCTTAGGATACTTATTTACATCATTTATAAGCAATTGTCCATTATTATCAGTTGACTTACCTAATGATAAGATTTTTTCATAATCATCGCTATCTTTAGCTATAATTTCAAGCTTATAATTAGTATTTCTTTCATTATTTATCTTATTAAGAATTTCCTGCATTTGGGGAACCCATATTTGGTCAAAGATGAATTTAAGTTCTTTTTTTGGTATTTCTAAATAGATAATATCATTGAATTCATTTAAAGGCTTTAAGATACTTATCCATGTATCATACTGTGCCTTATCAGGAACATTAGCCTTCATCTTTTCTTTTAATTCATTACTTATGTATTCTAGATTCATTATTATCTCTCATTCTCCTTAGAATTTTATCCACATTTAATTCTGCCTTAAATTTCAGGAATTAAAATAAAATTATGGACTTATCCACAAAATTGGGATAATATGTGGATAAGTTTTTAGTGGATATTAAAAATGCCTTGTACTACGGATTTTAGACAAGAATTTTTAAATTTAAAAATAGAATTTATGGATTTATCCACAAAATCATATCAAAAACTTAAGAAAATTAGACTTATCTATATCTTTTACACAAGAGATTATACATTAATTTAGCCATTTTGTAAAGTTATCCACAACTTGTTGATAAGTTGGGGATAAGTTAAAAATCATTTTATTTAGAAATATTAAATCCTGTGGATATTGTGGATATCTTGGAAAAATATTAAAATTATTAAATAAGAAAATTGCTATATCCTAACTTTAACAAGTTCATATAAAATCTTTTTTAAAAAAATTTATATTTTTACACTTAAAAATTAACTTAATATCTTGTGGATAAAATATAAATAAAAAAAGATATCCACAAATGCGTATTAATGCAAAATCATTACATAAATGAATATAAACTAATAGGCTATTTTTGTATATTTGTTTTATATAATTATTTTAGTAAACTAAGTTGTAAGCTGCATTACTTACTAATAAATTTTCATAGAAAACTTAAGTTTAGATGGAAAATAATTTTTAAATTAAGCATTTATAATCATTTATGTATAGATTTTTCGACTTTAGTAAAACTTAAATTTATAATAAAACTTTTAATTTTTAAATTTTTTATCTAGCAGTATAAAAAAATCAAATAAATTGTCTATTTTTTTAGGTTAAAGCCTTGACTTTTACCCCTTATTTCCATATAATTAAAGACAGCGTAAAATAATAGGAGGTGATAATATGAAGAGAACTTATCAACCAAATAGAAGAAAAAGAAAAAAAGACCATGGCTTTAGAAAAAGAATGTCAACTCCCGCTGGAAGAAGAGTATTAAAATCCAGAAGAAAAAAGGGTAGAAAGAAATTATCTGCATAATAAAAAAGCTGCGGCTTTTTTATATTGTGGATAAGGGACATTAATTCCTATGGAAAAACAATTTACTTTAAGAAAGAACGAAGATTTTAAAAGAGTTTATAAGAAATCCAAGCACTATTATAATAGGGATTTTACAGTTTTAGTCAAAAATAACGGAGTAAATAGACCAAGAATTGGTTTTTCTATTTCTAAAAAGGTAGGCAAGGCCCACCAAAGAAATAAGTTAAAAAGAAGACTTAGGTCTATTGTTTACAATAATTATAGATATATAAACAACGTTGATATAATTATTATACCAAAAAAACATACCACAGATTTTACTTATGATAAGCTTAAATCTTCTTTAGGTCACGTATTAAATAAGGCCTTTAAGGAAAAGAAAATAAATTATGTTAAATAAGCTTTTTTTAAAAATAATTAGATTTTATCAATTGTTTATTTCTCCATTCTTAGGCTCGGGTAAATGTAAATATTATCCTACTTGTAGCCAATATGCTATTGACTGTTTTAAGAAGTACAATTTTTTAAAAGCCTTAGTTAAGGCTTGTTGGAGAATTCTAAGGTGTAATCCTTTTTCTAAGGGAGGGTACGATCCGGCCTAGCAATTGATTTATAATTCAATTCAGAGATTGGAGAAAAAAATGTTAAATTTTATAGCACAACTACTTGGTAGTTTGATGAAATTAATCTATGAAACTTTGGTAAATAACTTTACAGAACCAGAGAGTATGAGCTTTTATGCCATATCAATTATAATTATGACAGCATTGGTATCACTTATAACCATACCAATGACTATGAATCAGCAAAAACAAGCTGCGAAATCATCAGAAATGCAACCCAAAATCGAAGAGATTAAGAAAAAATACTCTTATGATCCTCAAATTATGCAACAAAAGATGCAAGAGTTTTACAAGCAAGAGGGAGTAGGACCAGGACTTTCCTCATGTTTAGTTATGATTTTCCAGCTTTTAATACTTTTATCCCTCTATAGGGTTATACAAAATCCTGACAAGTTTGTATTTGATGGGGGACTTCATGCAATAAGAAACGACTTTTTATGGGTTCCAAGCCTATCTAAAGCGGATCCACTATTTTATGGGCTTCCACTTCTAACAAGTATAAGTCAGCTTTTAGTTCAACTTTTTACTATGAAAACATCACCTGCAACCAATGCCCAAGCTCCAGGAATGGGTTCTATGAATACAATGCTTATGGTAATGCCAATTATGTATTATTTTATATTTAGGGGCCTTCCAGCAGGTCTTCCACTTTATTGGACAACAAGTTCTATAGCAAGGCTTGTAATTTTAGGTGGCCAATACTTAATAGGACTTAGAAAAAGAGATGAAGAGGTAGAAAATGAAAAGATCAATAATAAGAACAGCAAAAACTAAAGATGAAGCTATAAATGAAGCTTTAAAAGAGATAAATAAGACTAGAGATGAGGTATCTATCGAAATAATCGAAGAAGAGTCTAGTGGATTTTTGGGTCTTATTGGTCAAAAGGATGCTGTTGTAAAGATTTCCTATGATCAAGATTTAGATGAAGGTATCGATGATCTTATGAAAGAAATTGAAGAAGATAGCAAAAAATCTCTTAGAGAAAACTTTGATGTAACAGCCTTATCAAGAGAAATTACAAATGAGGAAAGTTCTAAAGAAGATGAAAAAGTTTTAGAAGAAAAAAGCATAGATAAAAAATCTAATCAAGATGAAAGATTAGATGAAGCAAATATTGTTGAAGAAGATGAGTTAAATACTGATGTAGAGCTTTACTATAAGGCGAAAGATCTACTTGAGAAAATTCTTTATAATATGCATTTTGAAGATATAAAAGTCATAGGAAATCTTGAAGATAATATTATTAAGCTTGATGCAAAAATTGACCCTAAAGATACTGGAATTGTTATAGGAAGATCAGGAAAGACTCTTGAAAGTATAGAAACTATTATAAGAAAGATAATAAATACTAGGGAGAATAATCTAAAGCTTAATATTGATATAAATAACTACAAAAAAAGACGAGATGAAAAAATTATTGACTTGGCTGATAAAGCTTGTAAGAAGGTTTTGAAAACTAGAAAGCCTTGGAATCTAAAATATATGAATTCATATGAAAGAAGACTTGCTCATGAGCAAATAGGAAAATATGATAAGTTGGATTCCCACTCTGAAGGAGAAGAACCAAGAAGATATGTTGTAGTTGATTACAAAATTGACTAGTTAAAAGATGTTTCACGTGAAACATCTTTTTTAATGGAAATAATTAATGTATAATACTATAGTATAATAAGAGATGTTTATGTCAAAGGTAAACAATCGTTATAGAAAGGAAGAATTATGAGTGAATCTACAATAGCAGCAATTTCAACACCACAAGGTAGTGGTGGTATATCTATAGTTCGTATGAGTGGCGGTAGTTCTTTTGACATTATAAAAAGGATCTTTAAGCCATTTAATAAGAGGGAACTTGATAGGATTAAGGACAATAGAATGATGCGTTATGGTCATATAGAAAAAGATGGCCGAGTATATGATGAAGTTATGGTAAACTTCATGAAAGGACCAAATACTTATACTAGAGAGGATATTTGTGAGATAAATTGTCATGGATCTATGATTTCTGTAAAAGATATATTAAATCTTTTACTAGATGAGGGGTGTGATTTAGCAGAACCTGGTGAGTTTACTAAAAGAGCTTTTTTAAATGGAAGGATAGATTTATCTCAAGCTGAGGCAGTTCTTGATATTATAAATTCAACTAATGAATTATCTCAAAAACAAGGATTAAAGCAATTATCAGGATTATTAAGAGAAAAAATAGAAGATATAAGGGACATCCAGTTGGAGGCCTTATCAAGGATTGAGTATTCCATTAATTTTACAGAAGATGGGCAAGATCTTCCCTTAGATGATATAATATCTTATGTAGAAAGGGCTAATGATGAAATTAAAAAGCTTTTATCAACAGCTAATAAGGGCAAGCTCATAAAAGATGGAATAGAGACAACAATAATAGGAAAACCTAATGTAGGCAAGTCATCTCTATTAAATGTCCTATTGAATGAAAATAGAGCAATAGTTACAGATATACCTGGAACTACAAGAGATTCTATAACTGAGTATATAAATTTAGGAAATCTGACCTTAAAGATAAATGATACGGCTGGAATTAGAGAAACTGAAGATAAGGTTGAAAAAATAGGAGTTGAAAGGTCAAGGGAGCTTGCAGAAGATGCAGATTTAGTTATAGCAATATTTGATAGGTCTAGAGACTTTGATCAAGAGGATAAGATTATACTTGATATTATAGAGAATAAAAATGCTATCATTATTTTAAATAAATTAGATTTAGATTTAAAGATTAAAAAAGAAGACTTAGGTAACAATTTTAAGGTTATTGAAACTTCTATGATAAGCAGGGATGGGATAGATAAGCTTGAAGAGGCTATCTTTGAAATATTTGATACTAAGGACTTAAATAAAGAATCATTGATTATTACAAACCTACGCCATGAAAGATTATTAAATTTAGCAAAAGAAAAGATAGAAAATGCCCTTAAGGATATAAAGTCCCAAGTTCCTATCGATTGTGTAGAGGTTGATTTAAGAAGTGCATATGATGACTTGGGTCTTATAATTGGAGAAACTGTTTCAGATGAGATAATGGATAAAGTATTTAGGGAGTTTTGTGTTGGAAAATAAGATGAAAAAATATATAGACCAATCCTATGATGTAGTAGTAATAGGGGCAGGTCATGCAGGTTGTGAAGCTTCTCTTGCAAGTGCAAGACTTGGTTTTAAAACCTTGGTTTTGACAACAAGTATGGAGTCTGTAGCAGATATGCCATGTAATCCAAATATAGGAGGAACTGGAAAAGGACATATTGTAAGAGAGATAGATGCTTTAGGTGGTGAGATGGCATTAAACATAGATAAGACCTTTATACAATCAAGGATGCTAAATACCTCAAAAGGTCCCGCAGTTCATTCTTTAAGGGTTCAAGCTGATAAGATAAAATACCACCAAGAGATGAAAAAAACTCTTGAAAGGCAAGAAAATCTTGACTTATTTGAACAAGAAGTTGATAAGATTAACATAGAAGATGGAAAGGTTAAAAGTGTAGAAACAGTACAAGGGGCAATTTTTCCTACTAAAGCTGTTGTAGTTTGCACAGGAACCTATCTTAATGGAAAAATTCTTATGGGAGATTATCAAAAAACATCAGGTCCTCATGGACTTTCAGCAGCTACATTTTTATCAGATAGTCTAGAAGAGTTAGGTTTCAATCTTAGACGTTTCAAGACGGGAACACCTGCAAGGGTTGATATTAAGACAATAGACTTATCACAAACAGAAGTTCAAAAAGGAGACGAAAATGTAGTAGCCTTCTCCTTTATGAATGAAGATAAAGACTTTTCAGATAAAAAACAGGAAAATTGTTACCTAACTTATACAACAAATGAAACTAAAGAAATAATCATGGCAAACCTTCATAAATCACCTATGTATGGGGGATTAGTAAAAGGAGTTGGTCCTAGATATTGCCCATCTATTGAAGATAAAATGGTAAGATTTCCAGATAGGAATATCCACCAAGTTTTTATAGAACCAGAAAGCCTATCAACAGATGAGGTCTATATCCAAGGTGTATCATCAACTCTTCCTCAAGAAGTGCAAAGAGAATTCTATAAAACTATAAGGGGAATGGAAAATGCAAGGATTATGAGGCCAGCCTATGGTATAGAATATGACTGCCTTGATTCAACAGATTTAAAGAGAAGTCTTGAGTCAAAAAAGGTAGAAAACTTATTTTTTGCAGGACAAATTAATGGTTCATCAGGTTATGAAGAAGCAGCAGGTCAGGGTCTAATAGCAGGAATTAATGCAAGCCTTAAAATTAAAGGAGAAGATCCACTTATACTCGATAGGTCGGATGCTTATATAGGAGTTTTAATAGATGATCTTGTAACAAAAGGAACTAATGAACCTTATAGGATGATGACATCAAGATGTGAATATAGACTTACTATGAGACAAGATAATGCAGACTTTAGACTAACAGAAATTGGATATAAGATAGGACTTGTATCAGATGAACGTTTTGAGAAAATGCTAAGAAAAAGAGAAAATATAGAAAAAGAAATCAATAGGCTAAAAGGGGTTATGATAAGTCCAAACAAGAAGAATAATGAAATGTTAGAATCTATTGGAACAAGTCCACTTAAAACAGGATATAGCTTATTCGATCTTATAAAAAGACCAGAGCTTACTTATGAGCTTGTCAAAGTACTTGACCCTGATAGACCAGAGCTTCCAAAATTTCAACAAATTCAAGTTCAAACAGAGATCAAATATCAAGGCTACATTAAAAAACAAATGGCTGATATAGACAAGTTTAAAAAACTTGAAAATAAAAAACTCCCACAAAATATAGACTATTTTACTATAAAAGGACTAAAGAAAGAATCATCAGAAAAACTTAATGATATAAGACCAGATTCCATAGGACAAGCCTCAAGAATATCTGGAGTAAGTCCTGCTGATATAAATGTTTTACTAATAAGACTAAAGGCAGGTGATTTAGATGTATAAGTTTAAAAAATATGAAGAAATGCTAATAGAGACAAATAAGAAATTCAACCTAACCACCATAGTTGATTCTAGCCAGATTAAAGTAAAGCACTTTGACGACTCCTTAACCATTGAGAAATATATAAATAAGGGAATGAAAGTTCTAGATATAGGTTCAGGAGCAGGATTTCCAGGGATTCCTCTTAGGATAAAAAAAGAATTTGACTTAACCCTCATAGATTCAGTAAATAAAAAAGTAGGCTTTATGAATGAGGTAATAGAGGAATTAGGTTTAAAAAATACGAGAGCTATTCATACAAGAGCAGAAGATTATGCTAAAAATAATAGGGAAAAGTTTGATATGGTAGTATCAAGGGCAGTAGCAAAACTATCAACACTTTTGGAATATGCCTTACCATTTCTAAAAGTAGGGGGAATTTTTATAGCAATGAAAGGTCCTAAGGCAGAAGAAGAATTAAATGAAGCCGAAAATGCTCTTAAAATCTTAGGAGGAGAGTTAATAAATATAGACACAATAGACCTTAATGGAAACACAAGAAAAAATATACTAATAAAAAAAGTAAGGTCAACAAAAATAAAATATCCGAGGGCAAAAAACTTGCCAAAGAAGAATCCTCTTTGATATTCATTAATATCTTAAGATTATTTTTTGATTTTAATCATAAGGCTTTAGAACATATTTTGTTTTAAGGTCTTTTTTATTTTTTATGTGTTTAATTAAGATAATTAGTAATAAGTCACTTCATTTAATTGGAAAGTTTAGATATTGTTTTTATTAAGGTAAATTACTATAACTTTAATAAAATCTCATTGTTTTGTTGTATTATTAATAATATTATATTTACTTTTATTCTTCGCCTAATGTTGAGACAAACTAAGGGGCTCTTGCTTAAGTAGTAAATTATAATAAATAAGATTATACATTATTATTTGTATCATAATTAATTATAATAACAAGTACGTAATAATTAATTTGAAGAATTAAATTAATTGAAGTGATTTTTAGGATATAAAAAATAATCTAAGAGAGTATAATAAAAAAGAATTACTGCTGATATGTAAGAAATGTTTCGTGTGAAACATTTAATATTGAAAACTTATCTTGATATTGTTATACTATTTAAAGAGAAAAGAGGTTTTATGAAAGCACAAATTTTTTCAGTTGGAACAGAAATATTACTTGGAAATATTACCGATACTAATTCAAAGTATATAGCACAAAGATTAAGTGAGTTTGGAATAGATTTATACAAGATGGTAACTGTTGGAGATAATTTTGACAGGTTATTAAAAGAACTTAAAAATGCTATTGGTAAAGTTGATTATATTTTTATTACAGGAGGGCTGGGACCTACTGAAGATGATATAAGTAAAGAAGTAGCGATCAGGGCAAGTGGTAAGGAAGATAAGGTAGTTATAGATGAGGAAAGTAAAAAGAAACTTGACTCATATTTTAAGTCAAATGAAAGGGCCCTTAGTGTGAATATAAAGCAGGCAAAATTTCCTAAAGATGCTATTATTCTTCCAAATGATATAGGTACAGCACCAGGTTGTATTATTGATTGTGATAATAAGAGCAAAATAGTTCTTATGCCGGGGCCACCTCAAGAGATGAAATATATGTTTGAAAATAAATTACTTAAATATATAAAAAAAGAAGCGGTTATTAAGTCAAAGACTTTAAGAATTGCACTTTTGGGAGAATGGGATATGGCAAGTAGGATAGATCTTCATTCTACAAATCCAACCATAAGTCCTTATTTTGATGATGAGGGAGGATTTTTAAGAATAAGTGCAAAGGCAGAAAGTGATGATAAAGCTCTTATCTTACTTGATGAAAAGGAAAAGGAAGTAAGGGAAGTTTTTGGTCCACTATTATTGTCAGATGATGGAAAGAGAAAAGAAGAAACCCTTATAGATTTATTAAAAGAGAGAAAAGAGAAAGTATCTTGTGCTGAGTCTATTACAGGAGGAATGGTGGCGTCATCTATTATAGATATAGCTGGTGCAAGTGATGTAATAGAAGAGTCCTATGTGACCTACTCTGATAGGACTAAAGAAAAAATCTTGAATGTTTCATATGAAACATTAAGAAAATATTCTGCAGTCAGCAAGGAATGTGCATATGAGATGCTCGATGGTCTGTATGATAGGACAAAATCAGCATTATGTATAATAACTACAGGCTATGCTCACAAAGGAGAAGCTTTTATAGGTGTAAAATATAAGGATAAAAAGTTTGTTAGAGAATTTAAGTTCTCTGCAAGTAGGAATAAGGCTAGGCGTTGGACTAAAAATAGGGCCATGGACCTTTCCATATTAATAATGAGAGGTATGTATGAAGACAATTTCGATATTTAATCAAAAGGGTGGTGTAGGAAAGACTACTACAGTGGTAAATCTTGCCACTGCCCTTTCAAAATTAGGAAAAAAGATTCTGGTAATAGATTTTGACCCTCAGGCAAATACTACAACAGGTTTGGGTCTTGATAAATCTAAGGTAGAGAAGTCTATATACAAGATGTTTTATGAAGAAGATTCATTTGAAAATTACATAGTAAAAACAGAAGATGGTGCTTATCTTATTCCAAGTGAAAATGCCCTTTCTGGTCTTGAAGTGGAATTGGTTTCTTTAGATGAGAGAGAAAGACTCACTATGCTTAGTTCTATTATAAAAGGAATAGGAGATGATTTTGATCTTATAATTATAGACTGCCCACCATCTCTTGGACTTTTATCTTTAAATGCTCTTGTAGCAAGTGATTCCATAATAATACCAATTCAAACAGAATATTATGCCCTAGAAGGGGTAAGTGAGCTTATGAATACCTATAAGTCTATAAAAAGTTCTGTAAAAGAAGATCTTGAAATTGAAGGGGTTCTTTTATGTATGTTTGATGGAAGGTGTAAGCTTTCATATGAGGTTGTAGAAGAAGTAAAATCATATTTTAAGTCCAAGGTCTTTAAGACTATGATTCCTAGAAATATAAAACTTGCCGAAGCACCTTCTTATGGGAAGTCAGTAATTGTTTATGATGAGAAATCAAAGGGAGCAAGAGCCTATCTTAATCTGGCAAGTGAGCTTATAGAAAATATAAAAAAGGAATCCAAAGAAAAGGAAAATTTCAAGAAAAAGACTAAGGAAAAGATAAGTGAAGAAAGTAAAGATTATAATCAAGAATTAAGAAAAGATGAGAAAGATAAAAAACTTCAAAAAGATGAGGAAAAAAATCAGGTGATAAGAAATGACGAGAAAAACATTGGGTAGGGGTCTTGGCTCGCTTATACCAGAAAATAATAAGAAAAATAAGACTGTAGTTAAAATTCCTATGGAAAAAATCATCAGAAGAGAAGACCAACCTAGAAAAAGTTTTGATACAAAAGCTCTTGAGGGTCTAAGCCAGTCTATAGAACAATATGGTCTTTTAAATCCAATAGTTTTAAGAAAAAATGGCAATAAATATGAAATTATAGCAGGGGAGAGAAGATTTAGGGCAAGTAAGCTTCTAGGTCATACAGAAATAGATGCTATTATAAAAAATGTAGATAATAAAGATATAGATATACTTTCTATAGTAGAAAATGTTCAAAGAGAGGACCTTACAGCTCTTGAAGAGGCTAATGCCTATAATGAACTTATTAAAAATTATGGACTAAAACAAGACGAGATAGGAAAAACTGTCGGAAAATCAAGATCTTATATAGCAAATACCCTAAGGCTTTTAAAACTTGATGAAAATAGTAAAAAGGAATTAGAAGAGGGAAATATAACTTCATCTCAGGCAAGGACACTTCTTTCTATAAAAGATAAGAATGAAAGAAGTAAAAGCCTTGATGATTTTAAAAATAAAAAAACAAATATTAGAAATGTAGAAAAAAAGAATAAAAATAAAAGAAAAGAAAATTTAGACATAAAAGAAGATAAGCTAGATAAGATACTTTTTGAAGACTTTGAGGAAAAATTTATAAACCTCTTAGACTCAAAGGTTGAGATTAAAAAGCAAAATAATACCTACAAAGTGTCTATAGACTGCTTTTCTATAGAAGATATTGAAAGACTTTATTGGAGTATAAAAAATGGCAGAGAAGAAGTTGATTGATTTTAAGCTAGGTGAATTAATAGATAATACAAGAAAGCCTACAGCCTATCCTGGAGGAGGAGCCCTAGCAAGTCTTAGTGGAAATCTTGGAATAAATTTAATATTGATGATGGCAAAAAAGGACTATAAAGATGAGAATTTGAATAAAAAGGGGAAAAAAATCTTTAAGAAATTCATAGCTTATTCACAAGAGCTAAAGGATTTGATGCAAGAAGATGTAGATAGGGTAAATGTCCTTTTAAAAGCTTTTAAAAATAATGAAATGGATAATATTGATAAGCTTATCAATGATGCAAATATTGCACCAAAAAGAACAATCGAACTTATGATAATAGTCCTTCAAGATTGTGATTTTCTACTTGAAAATGGGAAATTTTCAACTATAAGTGATGGGGAGATAGGACTTAGATTGGTAAAGGAATGTATACATTCATCTTTTGTAAATGTTATTATGAATGAAAAATACTTTGATAAAGATAGCAATTTTAAAAAAACCGACTACAAATCAATTACTAAATATTGTGATAAGCTATATGAAAAGAATATGGATATTATCAGAAAGAGGATTAAGTTATGGGACAAATAATGGCAATAATAATTTTATTTATAATAGTTATAGTTGAATTTACTATGATAAAGTCAAACAACGATAAGCTAAGAAGGCAAAAAAGAAGATACGATCATCTTCTTAGGGGAAATAATCCAGATCTAAACCTAGAAGAATTAATCTTAGAATTAAACAAACAAATAGATAAGTCAAATAAGGAGATAAGATCTCTTGACCAAAGATCAGCAGATACTAAAAACTCATCTATGGGAGCTGTAAATAAGATGGCAGTTGTTCATTTTGATGCCTTTGAAAACCAAAGAGGGAAAAACTCATTTTCTTTAACTCTTCTAGACTCTTACCACAATGGAATAATTCTAACCAATCTCTATTCCCAAGAAGGTTCAAATACCTATCTTAAAGAGATAATAAATGGAGAAAGTGAGATAGAACTTTCTGAAAGAGAGAATGAATGTCTAGAAAAGGCAAAACTATAGAAGAAAATATTTTCACTTAGGGTATAATAATAGTATTAATATCGATTTTAATTAGGAGGCTATTATGGCAAATGATGGAGTAATGGAGCTTGCAACTGATAATATTAGAGGGAAAAATCGTACTATAGTTTTTCCAGAAGGTGATGATTCAAGAGTTTTAAGGGCAGCGATAAGACACAACAATGATGGTCTTATTAAACCTATACTACTTGGAGATCCTGAATCTATTAAAAAAGTTGCAAACGAAGAAGGTGTGGACTTAGGAAATATAGAAATAATTGATCCTAGACACTCTGATTTACTCGATGAATTAGTAGATAGATATGTAGAATTAAGAAATGGTAAAAACACCAGAGAAGATGGTGACTACTTGCTTAAAAAAGACAATAACTACTTCGGAACTATGCTTATAGAAACAGGTAAGGCTGATGGTATGGTTTCAGGTGCTGCTCACCCAACAGGAGATACTGTAAGACCTGCTCTTCAACTTATAAAAACAAAAAAAGGTGTAAATAGGGTAAGTGGTGTAATGATTATGCTTGGACCAAATGGTGAAAAATTATTATTTGCAGATACAGCTATTAATATCACTCTTCAATCAAATGAACTTGCTGAAGTTGCAGTAGAAGCTGCTAAAACAGCAGTTGAATTTGGTATAGAACCAATAGTAGCAATGCTATCTTTCTCAACAAAAGGTTCTGCTAAACACGAATTGGCAAGAAGAGTAGAAGAAGCTACAAAACTTGCTAAGGAAATGGACCCAGACCTTAAAGTTGATGGGGAAATGCAATTTGATGCTGCAATCTCACCACAAGTAGCAAGAAAGAAAATCCCTAACTCAGATGTAGCTGGAAGAGCTAAAGTATTTATATTCCCAGATCTACAATCTGCAAATATTGGTTATAAGATAGGACAAAGATTAGGAAATTATGAAGCTCTTGGTCCAATACTTCAAGGACTTAATAAACCAGTAAATGACCTTTCAAGAGGATGTAACGAAGAAGATGTTTATAAACTTGCAATCCTAACTGCTAACCAAGTTAGAGACTAAAGTTAATAAGTTAAAATAAAGAGACAGTCTAATGATTGCCTCTTTTATTATATAAAAAATAAGCTATTAATAATATAAAAATTAAACAATAATCATTTTAAAGGGGTGATGACTATATTTAGAGAAGAATTAAAACAAAATGCAAAAGCAGTAGGTCCCATAGCCATTCTTGTGTTAGTATTGAATATATTTAGACCAGTAGATAGTAAATTAATCGCAAACTTCCTTATAGGTTGTTTAGGTGTAATAGTAGGTTTATCTATATTCTTAACTGGGGTAGATTTATCAATATCAAAAATAGGATCTTTTATGGGAGATTTTATAGCAAAAAGTGAAAATATATTAAAGGTTATAATATTTGGCGTATTTATAGGCTTTGTAATATCAATTGCAGAACCAGACCTATTAATTTTAGCAAAGCAAGTAAGCAGTGCTATAGGACTTGAATCAATGTTAATAGTTTCTATAATATCAGTAGGTGTAGGAGTGATGATATCAATAGGACTTTATAGGATATTTAAGGAAATTAAGCTATCTAGTCTTATGATGTGTATATATGGAGCAATCTTTATTCTTATGTTTATATCAAGTGATTTAAGTCATGCTATAGCCTTTGATGCATCTGGTGCAACTACAGGAGCTATGACAACTCCTTTTATAATAGCTTTAGGTCTTGGAGTAAGTAAACTTAAAGGAGAGAGTAAGGGTGAGGAAAACTCCTTTGGACTTGTAGGAATAGCATCAACAGGACCAATACTTGCAGGACTTTTGATGACAATGTCTATAGACCCATCAGCAGTTGTAATAGAAGAAGTAGCCCATACTTCAGCAATTTTAAGTGGATTTAAGTCAGCAAGCTTTGCAATATTACCTATAACTATAGTATTTCTTATAATGGATAAGCTAGTATTTAAACTAAAAAATAAAAAAGATATAATGCTTGGACTTGGATACACCTATATTGGTCTTATAATGTTTTTAGCCTCAGTAGAAGGAGGTTTTATGGAACTTGCAAGAGTTATGGGAGAGGCTTATGCTGACTTTAAATTTGTTCCACTAATAGGCTTTGTTCTAGGACTTTTAGTTGTTTTAGCAGAACCTGCAGTATTTGTATTATCAGAGCAAGTAGAAGATGTAACTGCTGGTTCAATCCATAGGTCATCTATAATGAAGGCTTTATCAATAGGAGTTGCCTTTGCAGTGATGCTTGCAATGATAAGAATCAAAATAGACGGATTTAAGCTTTGGATGCTAATAGGACCGGGATTCTTACTTGCCCTAATACTTTCAAGAAATGTACCACAACTTTTTGTAGGTATTGCCTTTGACTCAGGTGGAGTTGCATCAGGGCCAATGACTGCAACCTTTATTCTCGCATTTTGCCAAGGGGTTGCAGGAAATGTTGCAGATGGATTTGGAGTTATAGCTTTTGTTGCACTTATGCCAGTTATAACTATAATGATAATGGGATCTTTTTATAAGGAGGTCATAGAGGGATAATGAAATATTTAAGAATAATTACAAATAGATCTAAAGGATCTAAATTTATGCAACAGCTTCAAGCTTATGGAGCAAAATATATAAGTTGTCTTTTAGCAGAGGGTTCTGCTAATGATCACATATTAGAAGTCCTTGGAATTAATAAAGAAAGAAAAGAAATAGTATCAGCCTTAGTAAATGACTCTTTAGTAAAAGACTTGCTGGATAAATTATCAGATAAATTTGACAAGAAAAACACATCTATCATGTTTACAACACCAATAGATAAAAAAGGAGAAATAAATATGGAATATGAGGCTTTATATGTAATAGTGGATAAGTCCAATGCCGATAGGGTTATAGATATATCCCAAAAACATGGAGCAAGGGGGGCGACTGTTGTTCACGGAAGGGGTTCAGGTATCCAAAAAAAGTCAGTATTTTTAAATATGGTTATAGAACCAGAAAAAGATATAGTAATAATGCTTATAAAAAAAGATATAGCGGAAAAAATTAAATCAGCTCTTTATGATAGCTTAGAGCTTAATCAAGATTCAAATGGTATACTTTTTTCACTACCTGTAAGTGATGTTCGTGGTCTTGTTGATCAAAAATAATAGAAGTATAATAACTTTATTAATGGAGGATAAAAATGAAAGAATTAAATACTCAAGAGTTTGATACTCATGTACTAGAAAATGAAGGAATAGTCTTAGTAGATTTTTCAGCTACATGGTGTGGACCATGCAAGATGCAAAAACCAATACTCGAAGAATTAGAATCTGAAGTAGACTTTGATATATATTCAGTAGATGTAGACCGAAGTCCAGAACTTGCTGGAAGATATAATGTAAATGCAGTCCCATCAATGATGCTTTTCAAAAAGGGTACATTAAAAAACACCCTAGTAGGCTTCCAAGCTAAAGAAGTTATACTTGAAGAAGTAGAAAAACTTAAATAATATGGATTATGATTTAATAGTAGTAGGTAAAGGGCCTGCAGGATTATCTGCAGCCCTTAATGCTGCAATTAGAAAAAACAAGGTTTTAGTCATTGGGAAAGATTCCAAAGCTCTTTCAAAAAGTCCATCCATAAAAAATTACCTAGGATTTAAGGATATAAAGGGAGATGACCTATATCAAAGATTCCTAGAGCAAATTAAATACTATGATATAGATATAAAAGATAAAAAAATTAAGGCGGTTTACGCTATGGGAGACTACTTTGCAGTAGATTTTGGAGATGAAATGCTAAAATCAAAAGCCTGCATTATAGCTACAGGTATAGACATGGGTAAAGTTATAGAAGGTGAAGATAAGTTTTTTGCAAAGGGTATATCTTATTGTGCAACCTGTGATGCTTCTTTATATAAGGGGCGTGATGTTGTAGTTATAGGCTACAATGAAGAGTCAATAGAAGAAGTAGAATTTATAAATAAAGTAGCTAAAAATACGACCTTTATAAATATGTACAAAAAAAATATAAAACTTTCATCTAATATAAATATTGTAGATGAAAGGCCTTTAAAATTTGATGGCCTAATAAAGGCTGAAAGTCTTGAGCTTAGTGATGGTAGTAAAATCAGGGCTGATGGATTTTTTATAATAAAATCATCATCTAAGCCTAAAAACTTAGTACCATCTGTAAAAATGGATGAAAAACATATCTTGGTGGATAAAGATATGAAGACAAATATAAGGGGGCTTTTTGCCTGTGGTGACATAACAGGTAAGCCTTACCAAATAAACAAAGCCTGCGGTGAAGGTCAAGTAGCAGGACTTAATGCAAGCTCATATATAAGAAATGTTTCACGTGAAACAAAATGACAGTGAAACTATTAGTGGGGTGTTGTAAAATTACGAATTTATATCTTTATATAATTGCAAGTTACTTCTAGAATCTTAAAAACAAAGCTTTATACTATAGAGTAAAATTGTTGTGGAGGGATTTGTAATTATATGATAAAGATTAATTCATTAAGCAACAACCCCATTAGTTTTTTTTAAAGATAATAATAGGTGTTTTTTATCAAAGAACATAATTAATTCACAATTAAAGTATGTATTAAAAATATTCTTTCTAAATACTTGAAATTTATTACAATATATGTAAAATAATAGTGGAGAATACTTATCTCCTATATTAAATATAGGTCTATAATTTATGGAGGTTTATATGACAGACAGACACATTGATTTTTTTGAATTTAATAATTCTATATTCTCTATGATTAGAGAAATATCACACAAGATAGATTTACTATTACAAGAAACAGCAACAGATCTAGGAGTAACAACCCTACAACTTAAGATGATTATGACCTTATCTGCATCTGAAGATTCAGTATCAATAGGTAATCTTGGAAAAAGTATAGGTGTAAATGGTGGAAATATATCAAATATTTGCAAGAAACTTGAAAAGCAAGGATTTGTTGATAGAAATAGATCAGATGAAGATGAAAGAGTTGTAAATGTTAAGCTTACCCAAAAAGGTGTTGATGCAGCTGATAAGGTAAGTGAGTATTTTGATAAAATAAAACCAGAGGTTGATGAGTCAAATATCAACACTAACTTAAAGACAATCATTAATGAATTAGAATCTTTAGATAGCTTACTAGATGATTATATTATAAGGAGTGGTTTATAGATGCTATCAAATAAAAAAGGCAATAGGCCATTGGTCTACTATTGGATTATAGCCATAGTTGCCTTTCTAGTAATAAGATACATGCTTAATCCTATTACAATGGGAGAGAAGCCAAAGGAGGTAACTTACAACCAATTTGTCCAAATGATAGACAATGACCAAGTAAGAGAAGTTACCAAAGATGATTATAACTATACCTTCACAGCTATGGTTGATGGTGACAAAAAAACTTTCACCACAGGTTTATGGCCAGATACTAACCTTACAGAAAGATTACTTGATAAGGCTAAGAATAATAAGAACCTAACATTTACGAAAGAGATAGAAACAAAAATGAGTCCATGGCTCACCCTGTTTATAACATCTATTTTGCCTCTTATATTCTTGCTTTTAATTTTCTATATGGCTAACAGGTCTCTATCAAAGACTATGGGAGGCCGAGGTGGCGGAGACTTCATGAACTTTGGTAAGTCAAATGCTAAAGTCTACATGGAAAATAAGACGGGAAAAACTTTCAAAGATGTAGCAGGCCAAGAAGAGGCAAAAGATAGCCTTAATGAAGTCGTAGATTTCTTACATGAACCACAAAAATATAGGGATATAGGGGCAGTTCTTCCAAAAGGCGTGCTTTTAGTAGGTCCTCCAGGAACAGGTAAGACACTTTTAGCAAAAGCTGTAGCAGGTGAGGCTAATGTACCATTTTTCTCAATTTCAGGCTCAGAATTCGTTGAGATGTTTGTAGGTATGGGAGCAAGTAAGGTAAGAGATCTTTTTAAACAAGCTAAGGAAAAGGCTCCATGTATCGTCTTTATAGATGAGATAGATGCCATAGGTAAGAGAAGGGATACATCAGGTTTTAGTGGAAATGATGAACGTGAACAAACCCTTAACCAACTTCTAAACGAAATGGATGGATTTGATGCAGCTGAGGGAGTAGTACTTTTATCTGCAACAAATAGGCCTGAAATCCTTGACCCAGCTCTTACAAGACCTGGAAGATTTGATAGACAAGTAAGAGTTGAGCTACCAGATTTAAATGGTAGAAAGGACATCTTAATAGTTCATGCAAAAAATGTTAAAAGAGAAGATGACATAGACTATGAAGAAATTGCAAGAAGAACGGCAGGAACTTCTGGTGCAGACCTTGCAAATATAGTAAATGAAGGTGCGCTTAGAGCTGTAAGAGAAGGTAGGAAAAAACTTACACAAGTTGACCTTGAAGAAAGTATAGAAACTGTAATAGCAGGTGCACAAAAGAAAAATGCTGTAATAAGTGATGACCAAAAGAAGATTATAGCCTACCATGAAGTAGGACATGCCTTAGTTACAGCTATTCAAACCCAAAAGAAACCAGTAACCAAGATAACCATAGTTCCAAGAACATCAGGGGCCTTAGGTTATACCATGAGTGTTGATCGTGATGAGAAATATATAATGACCAAAAAAGAACTATTTGATGAAATAGTTACCTTTGCAGGTGGTAGAAGTGCAGAAGAACTTATCTTTAATACTAAAACTACTGGGGCAAGCAATGATATAGAAAGAGCTACCCAAATTGCAAGAGCCATGGTAACCCAATATGGTATGGACGATGATTTTGATTTTGTCCAACTTGAAAGAACAACTGGAAGATACCTAGGTGGAGAACACTCACTTATAGTATCTAGTGGTACTGGAGATAAAATTGATGAGAAAGTAATCCACATCATATCTCAAGCCCACATGAGAGCTATAGAAATCTTAAAAGATAACCTAGACAAACTTCACGAAATATCAGACTTCCTTCTTAAAGAAGAGACTATAACAGGCGAACAATTTATGGAAATTCTAAATAAAAAACCTGTAGAAGTCAAAGTAAAAGAAGAAATTGAAGAAAAAGAGTCTACAAATGAAAATTCAAGTGATGAAATAAGCACAAAAGACGAAGAAAAAATTGTAGAAGAAAAAAATGAAGAAGATAATAAGCCAATAGAACTTGGTTCAAGTGAAGATGACTCCAAAAAAGATGAGTAGATAAGACCCCTTCTAGGGGTCTTTTTTATTAATAAAATGAGGAATATATGGAATATTTAATAAGAATAAAAGATAAAAAAGAAAATTTCACTCAAAAAGATAAACTTATAGCAGACTATATACTTAAAAATAAAGATAAGATAATAAACGAATCATCCATAGACCTTGCTAAAAATACAAAAACTTCTCAGTCTGCGGTAACACGATTTGTCAAAAAAATAGGCTATAAGTCCTTTGTAGATATGAAAGTTTCGATAGCAAAATCTTTTGAAAGCAAGAATGAATATATAGAAGATGAAATAAAAAAGGATGATAAGATCAGTGAAATAATAGATAAATCTAGAGCAAATATCCAAAAGACATTAGAAAAAACCTATGCTATAATAGATGAAAAAAATATAGAAAAGGCAGGAAATTTAATCAATATGGCAAGTAGGATTTACCTTTGTGGAGTTGCAGGATCTGGACTTATATGTGAAGATTTCTACTATAAACTCCTTAGGGCAGGTGCAAATGTTTTTTATGAAAAAGATGCTCACACAAATCTTTCAGCCATAAGCCATATAAAAAAGGGTGATATCCTTATAGCAATCTCCTATAATGCTAAAACAAAAGAAGTATTAGAAGCAATGAAATTTGCAAAAGAGAATAATGCTAGGGTTATAGCCATAACAAAGTCTGAAAAATCAAAACTAAAAGACCTATCAGACATAATTCTAAAAATTCCATCAAGTGAAAAAGAAATAAGATATGGGGCAATTGCCTCAAGATTCTCATCTTTTATAATTACAGATATTCTATTTTTCACCTATATAGCTAAAAATTACGAAAATGTAAATGAGAGCCTTAAGATAAGTAAGGACTTAACTGATAAACTTAAATAATTATTTCAAAAATAAACAAAAACACTTGAAATAAATTTTCAAGTGTTTTATAATATAGAAAATGAAAAGCTTTTCAAACAATAGTCTAATATATTTTAGAATATTTAATAAGATTAAAAGTTTAACTTATATAATTCCTATATTAATGTGCCATCAAAGGAGGTATAAATGAAAAAGCTTATATTATTAGCTTTAGCCTTATTGTTAATACCAACAAATTCCCTAGCTGATGATACGCTAAAAGAAAATCAAGAAGAAACAGTGATAGAGTCAAAGGATGATAAAGATTATGATGATTCAATATTAACTAATACTTCTTATAAGTTTTATAGTGATAAGGAAGGTAAAGCAGAAATTACAGTAAATGAGTCAGATGCAAAAGTATATGTGAATGGTAAAGAGTACAATAAGTCAGATAATTCTATAAAAGATGGGAAAAACACTATCGATGTATTTGATGCAGAGGAAGATACAAAGGTTGAGATTAAATCTTCTAAGAATGAAAGTAAAAGTGACAATGATGGAAATCTAGATGAAAATACTTTAGGGTATTTGGAAGATTTACTTGATAATGAAGTTAAAAAAGGTTTTGCTGGTGGCCAAATTACAGTTATAAAGGATAATAAGGAAATTTATTCTCATAACTTTGGCTATATAAATAACTATGATGAAGACAATAAGAGACTAAAAGATGAGAATAAGATAAAAGTAAATTCAGATACATTATTTGACCTAGCAAGTAACACAAAAATGTATGTAACAAATTACTCACTTCAAAAATTAGTTTATGAAAATAAAATAGACATTAATGATAAAATATCAAAATATTTTCCAGAGTTTAAAGATAATGAAAATGATCCTATAAAAGGAAAGAATGAATTAACAATTAAAGATTTATTGATGCATCAAGGAGGTTTTCCGGCTGACCCACAATATCATAACAATAATTATGATAAAGATGATGGTATTAAAAATGGAAAAAACGATCTTTTTAGTCAAGATAGGGATAAAACCTTAGAGATGATTTTAAAAACCCCCCTACAATATCATCCTGGAGAAAAAAATGTATACTCGGATGTAGATTATATGTTGCTAGGAGCAATAGTAGAGAAAGTATCAGGACAAAGATTGGATGAATATTTTGATCAAAACTTTGCTAAAGCCCTAGGTTTAAGACATACTTTATTTAATCCTTTAAAAAATGGTTTTAAGAAAACAGATACTGCAGCTACTGAGCTACATGGAAATACAAGAGATGGTGTTATAGATTTTAAAAATATAAGAAAGCACACTATTTGGGGAGAAGTTCATGACGAAAAAGCCTACTATGCAATGGATGGTATAAGTGGTCATGCAGGATTATTTTCTAATTCTAAAGAATTAGCCATATTAGCAAATATAATGCAAAATAATGGTAAATATAAAGACTTAACTTTTTGGGATAAGAAAACTCAAGATTTATTTTTAACAGAAAATAAAAACAATCCTTCTTATGGTCTAGGATGGAGAAAGATGGGAGAGGGAAGATATGCTTGGGCATTTTCTAACCTAGCATCAAATAAAACATACGGTCATACTGGTTGGACTGGTACATTGAGTCTTATAGATCCTATCGAGAATATGGTAATAATATTATTGACAAATAAAAAGAATTCGCCCTTAATTGATAAGGAAAAAAATCCTAATAGATTTTACTCTGATAGGTCAATGTCTGCTGGCTATGGTGCTATAAGCAGTCTAATTTATAAATCATTAGATAAGAATGACCCAAAATTGATTCTAGACTTAGCCAAAGAGATGATGGATAAGAAGCTATATTTGATAGAAAATGTAGAAGCTTATAATAATATAGCTGATTACAATGATTATTTAGCCTTAAAAGATTCTTATTTTAATTATCTAGCTAAATTTGAGGAAATGAATAGAAAAGCTAAAAACCATGAAAAAAATGATCAGTTGCCTGATGAAGATGATAAATCATTAAATATAGCTGATAAGATAAGTACAAAAAATGTAGAAAATAGTGGCTATAAGGAAGTGATAAGTAGGATAATAAAAGAAAAAAACAATCCAAAAACTGGAATATCTTCTATTGCTAGCTTATTTATTGCTATAATTTCATCAATTCTTATGCTAAGAAGGTTAAAAAATGTTGGGATTTAGTCTATATCTTAATCAA